>NZ_JBJJLN010000047.1:0-33619 GCF_046230725.1 Pseudomonas sp. KCJK9000
CTGTGTGTCGATGGCCAGATCCGCGCCATTGGCAAAGACCTCGAGGCGCCAACCGACTGTGAGATCCTCGACGGCAGCGGCCAGTACCTGATGCCGGGCGGCATCGACCCGCACACCCATATGCAGCTGCCCTTCATGGGCACGGTCGCCAGCGAGGACTTTTTCAGCGGTACCGCGGCCGGGCTGGCCGGAGGCACCACCTCGATCATCGATTTCGTCATCCCCAACCCGCAGCAGTCGCTGCTCGAAGCGTTCCATACCTGGCGCGGATGGGCCCAGAAGAGTGCGTCGGACTACGGCTTTCACGTCGCCATCACTTGGTGGAGCGAACAGGTCGCCGAGGAAATGGGCGAGTTGGTAAGCCAGCATGGGGTCAACAGTTTCAAGCACTTCATGGCCTATAAAAACGCCATCATGGCGGCTGACGACACCCTGGTGGCCAGCTTCGAGCGCTGCCTGCAACTGGGGGCAGTGCCTACGGTGCATGCCGAGAACGGCGAGCTGGTCTACCACCTGCAGCAGAAGCTGCTGGCGCAAGGCCTGACCGGGCCTGAAGCCCATCCACTGTCACGGCCTTCGCAGGTCGAAGGGGAAGCGGCAAGCCGCGCTATCCGTATCGCCGAAACCATCGGCACGCCGTTGTACGTGGTACACATCTCAAGCCGTGAAGCACTGGATGAAATCACCTACGCCCGGGCCAAGGGCCAGCCGGTGTATGGCGAAGTGCTGCCCGGCCACCTGCTGATCGACGACAGCGTCTACCGCGACCCAGACTGGGCAACCGCTGCCGGTTATGTGATGAGCCCGCCTTTCCGCCCCCGCGAGCACCAAGAAGCGCTATGGCGCGGGCTGCAGTCTGGCAACCTGCACACCACGGCGACCGACCATTGCTGTTTCTGCGCAGAACAGAAGGCCATGGGCCGCAATGACTTCAGCCGCATTCCTAACGGCACCGCAGGCATCGAGGACCGCATGGCAGTGCTGTGGGACGCTGGGGTCAACAGCGGGCGCCTGTCTATGCACGAATTCGTCGCCCTGACCTCGACCAACACCGCCAAGATCTTCAACCTCTTCCCGCGCAAAGGCGCCATCCGCGTGGGCGCCGACGCCGACCTGGTGCTATGGGACCCTCAGGGCACCCGCACCATTTCCGCCCAGACCCACCATCAGCGGGTCGACTTCAACATCTTCGAGGGCCGCACCGTTCGCGGCATCCCCAGCCATACCATCAGCCAGGGCAAGGTGCTCTGGGCCGATGGCGACCTGCGTGCCGAACCGGGTGCCGGTCGGTACGTGGAGCGCCCTGCCTACCCCTCGGTATACGAAGTACTAGGCCGGCGCGCCGAGCAACAGCGCCCGACCCCCGTACAGCGCTGATTGGCCCTGCATTGCCGTACCGGCCCCAAGAGGCCGGGCGGCGCCGTATTGCCGTTGACTGCCACAACCAAAAGAACAGAGAGGCTACAACCGTGATCGATGCCCTGAACCACTTGCCCCGCCCAAGCGCCGGCAGCGCCGCCCTGGCCGAACGCTTTACCGACCTGGCCCCGCCGCTTACCCCTCGCCAAGCGGCCGTGGAGAGCGCTCGCTGCCTTTACTGCTACGACGCCCCTTGCGTCAACGCCTGCCCGAGCGAAATCGACATCCCGTCGTTCATTCACCGCATCAGCGATGAAAACCTGCAAGGCGCTGCCGAACGCATCCTGTCGGCCAACATTCTCGGCGGCAGCTGCGCCCGTGTCTGCCCCACCGAAATTCTTTGCCAGCAGGCCTGCGTGCGCAACAACGCCCAGGAGTGCGCGCCGGTGCTGATCGGCCAACTGCAACGTTACGCGCTGGACAACGCCGGGTTCACTGAGCACCCCTTCAAGCGCTCGCCCCCCACCGGCAAACGCATCGCCGTGGTAGGCGCCGGCCCCGCCGGGCTTTCCTGCGCCCACCGGCTGGCCATGCATGGCCACGACGTGGTGGTGTTCGAAGCCTGTGACAAGGCCGGCGGCCTCAACGAGTACGGCATCGCCCGCTACAAATTGGTGGATGACTACGCCCAACGCGAGGTGGAGTTCCTGCTTGGCATCGGCGGCATTGAAATGCGTCACGGCCAGCGCCTGGGGGCCAACCTCGCCCTGGGAACGTTGCGCGAGCAGTTCGACGCCGTGTTTCTGGGCCTTGGCCTGAACGCGGTGCGCCAGCTTGGCCTGGCCGATGAGCAAGCTCCTGGCCTGCTCGGCGCCACCGCCTACATCCGTGAACTGCGCCAGGCCGAGGATCTGGCACAACTGCCACTGGCCGAGCGCTGCCTGGTGATCGGCGCCGGTAACACTGCCATCGACATGGCGGTGCAGATGAGCCGCCTGGGCGCGCGCGACGTCAATCTGGTGTACCGCCGTGGTTCAGCCGACATGGGCGCCACCGGTCATGAGCAGGACATCGCCAAGGCCAACCAAGTGCGCCTGCACACCTGGGCCCGCCCAGAGCAAGTGCTGCTGGACGACCAAGGGCGCGTGCGCGGCATGCGCTTCATGCGCACCGAGCTGGTCGACGGCCAGCTACGCGATACCGGCGACGCCTTCGAGCTGGCCGCTGACGCCATTTTCAAAGCGATTGGCCAAGGCTTCGACGACACCAGCCTGTGCGACCCGGTTGCCGCGCAGTTGGCCCGGGACGGTGAACGCATTCGCGTAGACGAAAACCTGCGCACAAGCCTTACCGGGGTCTATGCCGGTGGCGACTGCACGGCACTTGGCCAGGACCTCACCGTCCAGGCGGTCCAACACGGCAAGCTGGCCGCCGAAGCCATCCATGCCCAACTCATGCTCAACATGGAGGCTGCATAAATGGCCGACCTGTCCATCGAATTCGCCGGTATCAAGGCACCTAACCCCTTCTGGCTGGCGTCTGCGCCACCGACCGACAAAGCCTACAATGTGGTGCGTGCCTTCGAGGCAGGCTGGGGCGGTGTAGTCTGGAAAACCCTCGGAGAAGACCCGGCCGCAGTCAACGTGTCATCACGTTATTCGGCGCATTACGGCCCCAATCGTCAGGTACAGGGAATCAACAACATCGAGCTGATCACCGATCGGTCGTTGGAGATCAACCTGCGCGAAATCACCCAGGTGAAGAAGGAGTGGCCCGATCGCGCACTGATCGTATCGCTGATGGTGCCGTGCTTGGAGGAGTCGTGGAAATTCATCCTTCCCCTGGTTGAGGCCACAGGTGCCGATGGCATCGAACTGAACTTCGGTTGCCCCCACGGCATGCCTGAACGCGGCATGGGGGCCGCTGTGGGCCAAGTGCCTGAATATGTCGAAATGGTTACCCATTGGTGCAAGCTGTATTGCTCGCTGCCGGTGATCGTGAAACTCACCCCCAACATCACCGACATCCGCCAGTCGGCTCGTGCAGCCCATCGCGGCGGCGCGGACGCGGTGTCGTTGATCAACACCATCAACTCCATCACCAGCGTCGACCTGGAGCGCATGGTCGCCCACCCCATCGTCGGCGACCAAAGCACTCACGGCGGTTATTGTGGCTCTGCGGTCAAGCCAATTGCCTTGAACATGGTCGCTGAGATAGCCCGTGACCCGCAGACACATGGCCTGCCGATCTGTGGCATCGGCGGTATCGGCAACTGGCGCGACGCCGCCGAGTTCATCGCTTTGGGCAGCGGTGCGGTACAGGTGTGCACGGCGGCGATGCTGCATGGTTTTCGCATCGTCGAAGACATGAAGGATGGCCTGGCACGCTGGATGGACCAGCAGGGGCACCGCAACCTCGATGCGTTCCGCGGGCAGGCGGTGGGGCACACCACCGACTGGAAGTACCTGGACATCAATTACAAATCCATCGCCCACATCGACCAGCAATCGTGCATCGGTTGCGGGCGTTGCCATATCGCCTGTGAAGATACCTCGCACCAGGCCATTGCCAGTACCCTGAGGGCCGATGGCACCCATATCTACAGTGTGATCGAGGACGAATGCGTGGGCTGCAACCTATGCCAGATCACCTGCCCGGTGGACCACTGCATCGAGATGGTCGCCCAGGACACCGGCAAGCCTTACCTGAACTGGACCCAAGACCCGCGCAACCCCTACCGCGAGGCCAGTTGAGGGAAGCCAGTGGATGGGGCCAGTTCACGGCCCCATTTCACTCAGGGTTGCAACCCTATGCCACGCAAGATGACCGAAGTGACCGTCTGCACCGCACGCTCGAAGGCCGAGTCGGACAGCGGCTCACCTTCGTTGAGCAGCGCCACCTGGTAGCCGAAGTCGGCGTAGTGCTGGGTCGATGCCCAAATCATGTACAGCAGGGCCGATGGCTCCACCGGCAGAATACGCCCCTGCTCCACCCAACGGCGTATCTTGTCTTGTTTGAGCCTGGCCCAGGGCACCAGGTTTTCCTCGAGGCTGCACCCCAGCACAGGGGCGCCATGGAGCATTTCTTCAGCCCAGATCCTAGAGCCCAGCGGGCGTGAGCGTGAATGGCCCATCTTGGCGCGGATGTAGCTGGTCAGCACCACGCGCGGGTCGTCGAAGTTCTCGAAGCACAGCGCGTCCTGCTTCCATACATCCAGCAAATCTTGCAACACCGCGCGAAACAGTTCGTCCTTGGTACTGAAGTAGTAATGCAGGTTGGAACGCGGTAACTCGGCCTGTTCGGCGATATCACCCATCGAGGTGGCGCCATAGCCTTTTTCGGCGAATACCTTTTCGGCCGCCACGAGAATCTTCTGGATATTGCGTCGACGGATCTCGATCTTGTGGTTAGCCATCAGGCGTCGGCCGTCCATGCATCGAGCCCAACGTAATTGAGTTCGATGTCGTTCAGTTGCCGCTCACGACCACGCACGCTCATGGGTGCTCCTTGCCGAATGGGATTGGCGTAGTCTACGCCGCAATTGCCATGGGATTGAATCACGGGGCCTGAAATAGCCTGCCAGCGTACCGGCCCCGCCACGACCCGCCGATGCCTGCCATTGGCAGCGCTAGGTCTGGTCTGGCGGGACGGCCGCAAGCCATGCCGCACTCAGCCCGTACGCGCCCGGTCACGGGCCGGGCACCGCGCCTGAAGCAGGTTCAGGGCAGAATTGATGATGCCGATGTGGCTGAATGCCTGAGGGAAGTTGCCTAGCATGCGCTGCTCGCTTGGGTCGTATTGCTCGGCCAGCAAGCCCACGTCGTTGCATAGGCCCGAGAGTTTTTCATACAGCTGCTGAGCCTCGGCCTCGCGTCCGAGCAGCACGTACACATCGGCCAACCAGAACGAACAGACCAGGAAAGTACCCTCACCCGAGCTCAGCCCATCGCCGCCATTCTCGCTGTCGTAGCGCAGCAGCAGGCCATTGTTCAGCAGACGTTGTTCGATCTGCGCAAGCGTACGCAGAAACCTCGGGTCGTCCGCTGGCAGGAAGCCGGTGAGGGCGATCTGCAGAAGGCCTGCGTCCATTTCGGCCGAGCCATAGGCCTGGACAAAATACTGCCCGCTGGCATCCAGCCCGTTGGCACAGACGTCACGATGGATCTCATCGGCCACCTCTCGGTAGTGGCGTGCATGCTCGCTACTCTCTTCCGTGGTATCGGCAAGCCCGGCTGCCCGGTCGAAGGCAACCCAGGCCATGACTTTGGAATGCACGAAGTGCTGGCGACCACCGCGCACCTCCCAGATGCCCTCGTCGGGCTCGCGCCAGATGCGTTCGACGTAGGGCAGGATCATCCGCGAGATCGCGGCGCTGCGCGGTAGCCGCGGCAGCCCGCCCTTGATCGCCTGGGTCATGGCGTCGGCCAGCTCGCCGAAGATATCCAGCTGCACCTGTGCCGAAGCCGCATTGCCAACCCGCACCGGCTGGGAGTGCTCATAGCCAGCCAGCCAAGGCAAGGTGTATTCCTGCAAATCCCTTTCGCCCGCCAGCCCGTACATGATCTGCATCTGTTCGGGGTTGCCGGCAACCGAGCGTAGCAACCATTCGCGCCAGGCCTGGGCTTCGTCGAAGTACCCCAGGTTCATGAAAGCCAGCAAGGTCATGGTGGCGTCGCGCAGCCAGCAGAATCGATAGTCCCAGTTGCGCTCACCGCCCAAGCGTTCGGGCAGTGACGTGGTCACGGCAGCAACGATGCCACCGGTAGGGGCGTAGGTCATTGCCTTGAGGGTCAGCAGCGAACGCCGCACGCGGTGCGAGTAAGGCCCCAGATCCGGGCAGCGGTCAGCAAAGGCTTGCCAGTGAGCCAGTGTATGCTGCAGAGCCTGGTCGATGTCGCAATCCGGCTGCACCGGCAGGTGCGAGGGTTGATGCCGCAAGCTGAACACCTGACGCTCCCCTGCGCACACTCGAAAGCGGGCGACGGTATGGTGGTCAAGGCCATGGGACGCCACGCTGCTGGTCAACAGCAGACGGTCAGGCCCGGCCACGGCGCTCAGCGTAAGCGGATCGAGCTTTTCGACCCACGGCACACTACGCCCGTAGTCGAAGCGCATCACAAGGTCCATCTCGAAGTGCGTCTCGCCGGCCAGGCCCTCGACGATGCGCACCACCGAGTTGACCTCGTCGAGCGGCATGAAGTCGAGCACCCGGGCCCGGCCACCGGCGGTGTGCCAAGTGGTTTCCAGCACCAGGGTGTCGCCCAGGTACTGGCGGCTGACCTGCTCGACGGTGTCACTGGGCGCCAGGCGCCAACGACCATTTTGTTCATTGCCAAGCAGTGCGGCGAACACCGCAGGGGCGTCGAAGCGCGGCAGGCAAAGCCAGTCGATGGAACCGTCGCGGCTCACCAGGGCGGCGCTGCGGCAGTTGCCGAGCAGCGCATAGTCTTCAATGTGGGCGGGCATTGCTTCTCCTTGATCGGATTACCCTAAGGTGTGCCACTCACGCTTGTCGCGCGTCAGTAATTCATTGCCAGCTTCGGGGCCGTCCTCACCTGCCGGATATTCATGCACCTCGCCGCCCTGGGCCCAGGCATCGAGAAAGGGCTGAACCGCTCGCCAGCCGTTTTCGATGTTGTCGGCCCGCTGGAACAGGGTCTGGTCACCGGTCAGGCAGTCATAGATCAGCGTTTCGTAACCGGTGGCTGGGGTCATCTTGAAGAAGTCTTTGTAAGCAAAGCCCAACTCGACATTCGCCGTCACCAGCTCAGGGCCCGGGCGCTTGGCCTGCAGGTCGAACCACATGCCTTCATTGGGCTGAATCTGGATCTTCAGGTAATTGGGTTTCGGCCGCTCAAGCTCCGACTCTCGGAACTGCGCGTAGGGCGCCGGTTTGAAACAGATGGCGATCTCGGTGTCACGCACGCTCATGCGTTTGCCAGTGCGCAGGTAGAACGGCACCCCTGCCCAGCGCCAGTTGTCGATCATCACCTTCAGCGCTACATAGGTTTCGGTCTGGCTGTCTTCGCTGACATTGCTTTCCTGGCGGTAGCCTGGCAGACGTTTGCGACCCTGCTTACCTTCGGTGTATTGACCACGCACGGAGTGCTTGAGCGCCATCTTGGTCGACCAAGGGCGAATAGCACCGATAACCTTGGCCTTCTCACTGCGCACCGCATCGGCGCCAAAGGCCGCTGGCGGCTCCATGGCGACCATCGCCAGCAGTTGGAACAGGTGGTTGGGCACCATGTCGCGCAACGCGCCAGTGTTGTCGTAGAAGGCCCCTCGGGTTTCCACCCCGACCGTCTCGGCAGCGGTAATCTGCACATGGTCGATGTAATGGTTGTTCCAGAACGACTCGAACAAGCCATTGGAAAAGCGGCTGACCAGGATGTTCTGAACGGTTTCCTTTCCCAGGAAATGATCGATGCGGTAAATCTGCCGCTCGCTCATGACCTTTAACAAACGGGCGTTGAGCGCCTCGGCACTGGCCAGATCGGTGCCGAAAGGCTTTTCCACCACAAGCCTGCGAAAACCACCGCCGGCCTCGTCGAGCAAGCCGGCCTGGCTCAAATGCTCGGCAACATCGGGAAAGAAACGCGGCGAGGTGGCCAGGTAGAAAATCGCATTGCCATGGCTGGTCTTGTCGATGCGCTTGGCCAGCGCGGTATAAGTGGCAGGGTCGAGAAAGTCGCCCGTCTGGTAGTCCAGGCGTTTGGCAAGCCGCGCCCAAAGCTTTTCATCCAGGCATTTCACACTGCCCTCGCCTTGCTCGCGCGCTCGCATGAAATCATGCAGGCGCTCGGCGAATTCCTCACCGGTGGCAGGGTTGTGGTCGACGCCAACGATCTTCAGGTTACGGTCCAGCAAACCATCGCGGCTGAGGTTGTAAAGCGCCGGCATCAGCAAGCGTTTTACCAAGTCGCCATTGGCGCCAAACAGGAACAATGTGCAAGGTGGAGCGGCGGGGACGTTCTGTTTGCTCATCAGTCTTTTTTCTCGACGTGACCACCAAAGCCCAAACGCATGGCCGACAAGACCTTGTCGCCATAGGTACCCTGTTGCTGACGCGAGCGGAAGCGGGCGAACAGTGCGCTGGACAGCACAGGCACAGGCACCGCCTGCTCTACGGCCGCGTCGATCGTCCAACGGCCTTCGCCACTGTCGGAAACCGAGCCACTGAACTGCGACAGCTGAGGGTCCGCCACCAGGGCATCGGCGGTGAGGTCGAGCAGCCAGGAGGTCACGACACTGCCGCGGCGCCACACTTCAGCGATTTCGGCCAGGTTCAGGTCAAAGCGCTGAGTCTCAGGCAATTGATCCCCGCCCTTGCTGCGCAACAGGTCGAAACCTTCGGCATACGCTTGCATAAGGCCGTATTCGATGCCGTTGTGCACCATCTTCACGTAATGCCCGGCGCCCGGAGGGCCGGCGTGAATGTAACCGTATTCGGCACGGGCGTGCTCACCGCTGCGGCCATGGGTGCGCGGGATATCACCAACCCCCGGCGCCAGGGCTTTGAACAAGGGTTCAAGCCGCTCGAACACGTCCTTTTCACCGCCGATCATCATGCAGTAACCACGGTCCAGGCCCCAAACGCCACCGGAAGTGCCGACATCCAGGTAGTGCAGGCCGCGCTTGGCCAGCTCTTCGGCGCGGCGCATGTCGTCTTTGTAGAAGGTATTGCCACCATCGATGATCGAGTCCCCTGGTTCAAGCAGCTCGGCCAACTGGGCGATTGTCTGCTCGGTAGGTTCGCCAGCCGGCAACATCACCCAAATCGCACGCGGCGCCTTCAGCTTTTGCACCAGCGCGCCAAGGTCATGGGCACCCTGGGCGCCTTCGCCTTCCAGCCCGACCACGGCGTCACGGTTGCGGTCATGCACCACGGTGCGGTGGCCGGCGCGCATCAGCCGCCTCGCGATGTTGCCGCCCATGCGGCCCAGCCCGATGATTCCCAATTGCATGAGCCGATGCTCCCCTGTCGAAATGATTGATGAACGCAGTTCAACGTTTCAGGTTAGTCCAGCGCCGCGCTTAAGGGTTCAGCGACGAACGGCGCGACAACCATAAACAAAAAAGTTCCCATTGACGGTGAAAGAATTCAGAATGCGCGCCGCGCAAAGCGACTACGCTTTAAATTGTCACCAGCCAAAACCGCGAGGTGTGCTCATGGGTACCTTGATGCCTGCCACTCCAACCCAGACCCTCTATGTCTCCGTGCGCCGTGATGAACTGCGCAAATTGAAGGACGAGCGTGACCAATTGCGTGAGCAGGTCGCTCAGTTGAACAAGTTGCTGGCGCAAACTCACAGTGCCGAGCGCGCCTGATTCTTCTCATTAAGAGTGGGAGCTACAAGGCTCCCACACCGCACTGACGTTCCTGCCGGAAAGATCTCCGCGCAAGGAAACCGTATCCGATGGCTCAGCCTTTGAGCACTCAATAGGGTGCATGGCCTTGCAGCACCATCCCGGTGCCTGCCTGCCATGGGTTGATCATGAAAATCGCACACCTTTACTTGCCGCTGGCCCTCTGCAGCCTGGCTACCCTGCCGCTACACGCCAGCGCTCAAAGCTGCCAATACGCCACCGAGCAACAAGCCCTGAACCTGTTCGAGCAATGGAACGATAGCCTCAAGAGCGCAGACCCACACCAGGTCGCACGGCTGTATCAGGACAATGCCTTGCTACTGCCGACGGTATCGAAAAAGCCTCGCCTGACCGAACAAGAACGCGTGGAGTACTTCAGCCATTTTCTGGCAGACAAGCCTAGCGGCAGGCTCGACACCCATCACTTCGACGCCGCCTGCAACATCGCAACCTTGAACGGCCTTTATACCTTCGACTTCGCTGCTACCGGCAAGCAGGTTGCGGCACGCTACAGCTTCACCTACCGCTGGGATGGCCAACGATGGTTGATCAGCCACCACCACTCCTCCCTGCTGCCGTCGAGCTGAGCTTCATATCGAGGCGCTCTCAAAGGCGGCTCGCCTCAAAACAGTGCAGCACCCCCTCCCCGGTGCTGCATCTTGTGGCTCTGAACCGTCCTGCGGTGGGCCCTATTCCCGCTTGGAAACACCCGCTGACACTCGCCAACGTTTGCGTCTAACACGCGCCATAGCAAAAGTGACCAATGGGTCGGATTTTTATCTCTAGCTCTCCTACACTCAAATTCCGGCCCGTCATTTGCTCATAGGAAGAGCGATGCAAAAAAGTCGAACTTTTGGAATCGGTGGCAGGTCAGCAATTGAGTAGGCCAAAGACGGGCGTTCCGGTGTCTGGCCGACCTACCCCAACTAGTCCAATCGCCGTCGGCAGGAATGCCGGTCGCGCTGTGCCTGTGCGCACGACTTCGGGGCATGGATAGCGTTACGCAATTACAGAAACAGAGAGAACCAGCACGAGATATCAAAACGGGTGCCAGCACCCGGTCACATAGGGACGGAAAGAAGTATGATCAGTGCCGCTGTCGAGCCTCACGTAGATTCATTCAAGTCGGACAACCGCGATCCGCTCACCCCGGATTTCGCCAAAACAGGCACGACACCAGGCGCCCAGCGCCAGCACAACCCCAACAAGCGCAAGATTCTGTTCGTCACCTCGGAAATCGCCGACCTGGTCAAGACCGGCGGCTTGGGCGATGTCTCCGCAGCATTGCCCCGCGCCCTGGCGCACCTGCACGATGTGCGTGTGCTGATCCCTGGCTACCCGCAGGTCATGGAAAGCGACAACCCAATCCATATCGTGGGCCAACTCGGTGGCCACGCTGCACTTCCGCCCTGCAAGATCGGCCGCATGGACATGGTCGACGGGCTAGTGATCTACGTGCTGATCTGCCCTGAGCTGTACGAACGCGATGGCACCCCCTATGGCGCCAACAATGGCCGTGACTGGCCTGACAACCATATCCGTTTTGCCCGCCTGGGCCTGGCTGCAGCCGAGATCGCCGCTGGCGAAGGCATGATTCACTGGAAGCCCGAGGTGGTGCACGCCCACGACTGGCCTGCGGGCCTGGCACCGGCTTACATGCACTGGCGTGGCCTGAACACCCCTACCCTGTTCACTATTCACAACCTCGCCTACCAGGGCGTCTATAGCCGTGGCTGCAGCCCTGAGCTGGCAATCCCTGAGCATGCGATGCAACAGGAAGGCATGGAGTTCTACGGCAAGCTGTCGTTCCTCAAGGCGGGCCTGGCTTACTCCAGCCATATCACCACGGTCAGCGCCACCTACGCCCAGGAAATCACCACGCCGGAATTTGGTTGCGGCCTGGATGGTTTTCTTGCCAGCAAGGCGCATCAGGGCCTGTTGGGCGGTATTCCCAACGGCATCGACGAAAGCTGGGACTCGGCTACCGACAAACACCTGGAGCACAATTTCAGCCTCAACGACTGGGAAGGTAAGGCGCGCAACAGCGACGCCGTGCGCCGCTTGTTCGGCCTAGACCCTAGCGAGGGGCCGCTGTTCGCCGTGGTTTCGCGGCTGGTCTACCAGAAAGGCCTGGACCTCACCTTGGGCGTTGCCGACTACATCGTCGAGCAAGGGGGGCAAATCGCGATCATCGGTCGTGGCGAGCCTGAGGAAGAGCAAGCCATGCGTGAATTGGCTCTGCGCCATCCTGGGCGCATTGGCGTGCGCATCGGTTTCAACGAAACCGATGCCCGGCGCATGTTTGCCGGCAGTGATTTCCTGCTGATGCCATCGCGTTACGAACCTTGCGGCCTGAGCCAGATGTACGCACAGCGTTTCGGCTCGCTGCCTGTGGCACGCAACACCGGCGGCCTGGCCGACACCATCGAAAACGGCGTCACTGGCTTTTTGTTCGATGAGTCGACTGTGGACAGCTACCGTGAGGCGCTAAGCCGGGCTTTCTATGTATTCGGCAAGAAAGACTTGCTCAATGCCATGCGCTGCCTGTCGATGACCCAGCCATTCAACTGGTGTCAGGCTGTGGAGCCCTATGCACGGCTCTATGAGGATCTGGTCAAGCAGGCACAGCTGAGCCACTACTGAGCGGGGTTCGAAGATGCAAAGGCATGGCGCACAAATGTTGGACGCCACGTCGGCGCGCTTCGCCCTATGGGCGCCAGATGCGCGCAACGTGAGCTTGGAAATTGAACAGCAGCCGGCCATTGAGCTGCTGGCTGAAGAAGACGGCTGGTTCACTGCAGTGGCCCCTTGCAAAGCTGGGGACCGTTATCGCTACAGCATTGATGGCCGCCTGCAAGTGGCCGACCCTGCGTCGCGCTATCAGCCTGAGGGCGTACACGGGCCCAGCCAGGTAGTAGACGTAAGGACCTACGACTGGCAGCACCCCTGGCAGGGTCGCCCTTGGCACGAAGCAGTGATCCAGGAGTTGCACGTAGGCGTGCTCGACGGCTTCGCTGGCGTCGCTCTGCAATTGCCGAGGCTGGCTCAGCTGGGTATTACCGCTATCGAGCTGATGCCGCTGGGCCAATTCCCTGGCGAACGTAACTGGGGCTACGACGGCGTACTGCCCTATGCCCCGCAGCACAACTACGGTAGCCCCGAGCAGCTTTGCCGCCTGGTGGACCAGGCCCACGGCCATGGGCTGATGGTCATGGTGGATGTGGTGTACAACCACTTCGGCCCAGATGGCAATTATCTGCACGAATACGCCAGCCCATTCTTTCGCGAGGATCGGCAGACCCCTTGGGGCGCTGCGATTGATTTTCGCCGGCCAGAGGTGCGCGAATACTTCATCCAGAACGCCCTGATGTGGCTATGCGACTACCGCTGTGACGGCTTGCGCTTGGATGCGGTGCACGCAATCGACCAGCCCGACTTCTTGGTCGAACTGGCCCAGCGGGTACGCGCTGCGGTTGCGCCCGGCCGGCATGTCTGGCTGGTGCTGGAGAACGAGCATAATCAGGCATCGCTACTGCAGCAGGGCTTCGACGCTCAATGGAACGACGATGGCCACAATGCCTTGCACGTGCTGCTGACCGGTGAAACCGAAGGCTACTATGCCGACTACCAGGATCAACCCATCGCAAAGCTGGCGCGCTGCCTGTCCGAAGGCTTCGTGTTCCAAGGCCAGGCCAATCGTCACGGCAACCCTCGCGGTGAGCCCAGCGGGCATCTTGAGCCTTCGTCGTTCGTGTTGTTCCTGCAGAACCATGACCAGATAGGCAATCGCGCACTGGGCGAACGCTTGACTCGCCTCTGCCCTCCCGCTGCGCTACGGGCCGCCACCGGCTTGTTGCTGCTCTGCCCAATGATCCCGTTGCTGTTCATGGGTGATGACGATGGCAGTTGCCGGCCGTTCCTGTTCTTCACCGATTTCCATGATGAACTGGCCGACGCGGTGCGCGAGGGCCGGCGTGGCGAGTTTGCCCACTTCAAGGCCTTTGCCGACCCTGAGCAGCGCGAACACATTCCAGACCCTAACGCCAAACAGACTTTCGAAGCCTCGCGGCCGCTACCCAAGGAGGTCATCGCTGGTTGGCATGGCCTGTATGAGCAGTTGCTGGGGCTGCGACGGCGCCATGTGGTTCCACACTTGCCTGGCAGTCGGGCGCTGGGCGCCGTGGTGCTGGGCGACCACGCCCTCACCGCCCGCTGGCGGCTGGGAGATGGCAGCATCCTGCGGATCGACCTGAACCTGGCGGCTAGCCCTCAGGCAGTGGAACTACCCGCCAGAGCTTGGCGCCTGTTCGACAGTAGCGACAGTACCCACCCCGACACCGCCATGGCCGCCCACAGTTGTGTGGTGAGCCTGTTACCCCCCGGTCAGGAGCCCTCATGAGCGAAACTGCTTTACACCGATTGGCCGCTCAGGTCGGGCTAGCCCGCGACTGGATCGACGCCAATGACCGGCCGCAGCAGGTCAGCGATGACGTATTGCGCAAAGTCCTCGATGGCTTGGGTCACCCCGCCGGTGACGAAGCGGCCATTGCGGCCAGCCTGCGGGAGGTGCAAGCCGCCGATGATGGCGAGCATCTCCCGCCGCTGCTCACTGTCGAGCAGGGTCAACCACTGCCTTTGCAGCGCTATTTCCCACCAGGCAGCGCTGTGCGCTGCACCCTGGAAAGCAACCGCCTGCAAGATTTGACCCTGGATGCCCAAGGCAACCTTCCCGGTGGCCTGCCAGTCGGCTACCACCAGTTGCAGATCAATGACCGGCATTTCACCCTCGCGGTGGCGCCGCCGCGCTGCTACAGCTTGGCCGATGCTGTGGCTGAGCCACCTGCACGCCTCTGGGGCCTGTCCGTGCAGCTTTATAGCCTGCGCCGCCCAGGCGACGGCGGGTTCGGCGATTGCCTGGCGTTGGAGCAATTGGCACGCAGTGCTGCCGAGCGCGGCGCGGACGCCCTGGCCATCAGCCCGATCCATGCGCTGTCGATGATCGATCAGCAGCACTACAGCCCCTATTCACCGTCCAGCCGCCTGCTGCTCAACACGCTGTACGCCAGCCCAGCCGCCTTATTGGGGGAGCGTGCGGTACGCATGGCGATCGAGGCATGTGGTTTGGAGCAAGTGCTCGAAGACTTGGAACAACAGCCTTTGGTCGACTGGCCACGTGCTGCCAGCGCCCGCCTGCGTCTACTCGAAGCCCTGTACCAGGATTTCAGCCAAGGCGACCACCCGCTGCGCCAGGACTTCGACAGCTTCCGTGATACTCGCGGCCAGGCCCTTGAACATCACTGCCGCTTCGAAGTGCTACAGGCACTGGCCGTGGAGCGCGGCCATGGCGCAGACTGGCGAGATTGGCCTAGCACTTGGCAGGACCCGTACCACCCGGAAGTCGAAGCCATCGCCAATGCCTACCCTGCCAAGCTCGAGTTCCAGGCGTTTTGCCAGTGGCTGACCGAACGCAGCTTGCAACGCGCCCAGCACGCTGCACGCAGCAGCGGGATGGCCGTCGGCCTGATAGCTGATCTGGCAGTTGGCGCTGACGGGGCCGGCAGCCAGGCCTGGAGCCGTCAGGACGAATTGCTGGCTAACCTTACGGTCGGCGCGCCGCCCGACATTCTTAACCGCGCAGGGCAAGCCTGGGGTATCTGCGCCTTCTCCCCAGAAGGGTTAAAACGCAACGGCTACCGCGCGTTCATCGAAATGCTGCGAGCCAACCTAGCGCATGCCGGCGGCTTGCGCATCGACCATGTGATGGGCCTGCGTCGGCTGTGGCTGATCCCACAGGGCAGCACACCCGACCAAGGGGCTTATCTCAATTACCCGGTCGAGGACCTACTGCGCCTGCTGGCCCTCGAATCGGTACGCCATCAGGCAATCATCCTAGGCGAAGACCTGGGCACCGTGCCGCCAGGGTTGCCTGAGCAACTGGCAGCCAAAGCGGTGCTGGGCATGCGTGTGCTGCCGTTTGAGCAAACCAAGCCTGGGCATTTCAAACCCATTCTCGACTGGCCGGATGACGCGCTTGCCACCACCGGCACCCATGACTTGGCGCCTTTGGCCGGCTGGCTACAAAGCCGCGACATCGACTGGTACCAACGCCTGCAACTGATCGATGCCGCCACCGAGTTGCAATGGCGGCATGATCGGCGCACGGAATGCGATGGCCTACGCCGCACGCTGCAAGCCAACTACGGTGCCATGGCCGACGATGACGCGCTGATCGATGGCGCCATCCGTTACGTTGGCCATACCCGCGCCCCACTGGTGCTGATCCCGCTCGAAGACCTGCTCGGCAGCGACGAACAACCCAACCTGCCGGGCACCACCAGCGGCCACCCCAACTGGCGTCGGCGCTTCGCCGCCCCAGTGCGTGAGCTGCTAGATAACGAAGACGCCGCACGGCGCCTTGAACTGCTGGCCCAAGCCCGCGAACAAGCCTGGGAACGTGACCGATGAAGCCGTTGACCGCAACTGTACGCCTGCAATTTCACAGCGACTTCACCCTTGATGACGCCGTGGCACTGGTGCCGTATTTTGCCCAACTGGGCATCAGCCACCTTTACGCCTCACCCATCCTCAAAGCCCGCGCAGGGTCGCGCCACGGTTACGACGTGGTCGACCCCACCTGCGTCAACCCTGAGCTCGGTGGCGAGGCGGCACTGCAACGGCTGGTAGCCGCGCTGCGCCAGCACGGCATGGGGCTGATCCTCGACACCGTATCCAACCACATGGCCGTAGGCGGCGCCGACAACCCCTGGTGGCAAAGCTTGCTGGCCTGGGGCAGACGCAGCCCCTATGCGGAATTCTTCGACATCCAGTGGCACTCCAGTGACCCGCTGCTGGCCGGGCAGTTGCTGTTGCCATTCCTTGGCAGCGACTATGGCGCAGCATTGAAGAACGGTGAGATCCCTCTGCAGTACGAGCCGCAGGCAGGCTTGTTGCAGATCGCCCACCACGAGCACCGTTTCCCGATTTGCCCGCAGGACTACGGCTGGATTCTCGCCCAGAGCCCAGCGCCTGAGCTGCAAGCCTTGGCCGAACACTTCACTGCGCTGGGCGAAGCGCCCGACCCGTTGGCAGCGGCCCTACCCCTGCATGCCGAGCTCACCCGCCTGGTGGGTGAAGGCGCTGACCTCGACGCGGCATTGCAGGCCTTCGACAGCCGCACCGAAGAAGGCTTCAAGCGCCTGCACCTGTTGCTTGAGCGCCAGACTTACCGTTTGGCCAGCTGGCGCACGGCCGGCGATGACATCAACTGGCGGCGCTTTTTCGACATCAACGAACTTGGCGGCCTGCGGGTGGAACGCGCCGTGGTGTTCGAGGCTACCCACGCCAAGCTGTTCGAGCTGATCGAGCGCGGGCTGGTCGACGGCCTGCGCATCGATCATATCGACGGCCTGGCCGATCCACGCGGTTACTGCCGCAAACTGCGCCGCCGGGTCGACAGCCTGCTGGCTAAGCGCCCTGTGCAGACAGCGCTTGAACACTTTCCAATCTTCGTGGAGAAAATCCTCGGCGCCGGCGAGCACCTGCATCGGGACTGGCTCACCGATGGCACCACCGGCTACGAGTTCATGAACCAGGTGTCGCTGCTGCAACACGACCCGGCCGGCGAAGCGCCGTTGACCGAGCTGTGGGCAACGGTCAGCGAGCGCCCCGACTTCCCCGAAGAGGTTCGCCTGGCGCGGCACTTGGTGCTCAATGCCAGCCTAGCGGGCGATTGCGAGTCGGTGGCCCAGGCGCTATTGCAGGTTGCCCGTAACGACCTGATGACTCGCGACCTCACTCTGGGTGCGATCCGCCGCGCGTTGCAGGCACTGGTGGCCCACTATCCGGTTTACCGGACCTACATCAACGCCTGCGGGCGCCCGGCCGAGGATGAACGGTTCTTCCAGCAAGCACTGAGTAACGCCCGCCAGGACTTGGCCGAAGCCGACTGGCCACTGCTCGACCAGCTAGCACACTGGCTAGGTGGCCAGCGCTGGCGGGAATTACCGCCAGGTCGGCCACGTAAGCAGTTGCGCCACGCCTGTGTACGCTTCCAGCAGCTCACCGCCCCCAGCGCTGCCAAAGCCGTGGAAGATACCGCGTTCTACCGTTCGGCGCGGTTGTTGTCACGCAACGATGTGGGCTTCGAGGCCGAGCGTTTCAGCGCAGGCCTTGAGCACTTCCACAATGAAGCCCAACGCCGCCTGCGCGACTTCCCGGACAACCTGCTGGCCACCGCCACCCACGACCATAAGCGCGGCGAAGACACTCGCGCACGCCTGGCGGTGCTGAGTGAGCGCGGCCCATGGTTCGCCAGCCGTATGGAGCACTGGCGCGAGCTGGCAGCACCGCTGCGTGAGCAACTGCAAGATGGTGTGGCGCCCAGCCCAGGTGACGAGATGCTGTTGCTGCAGGCGCTGCTCGGTAGCTGGCCACTGGACTTGGACATCGGCAATGACACGGCGCTGCGTCAGTACGCCGAACGCATCCGTCAATGGCAGCAGAAAGCCCTGCGTGAAGCCAAGCTGCGCAGCAGCTGGAGCGCACCTAACGAAGCCTACGAGGCGGTTTGCGCAGCGTATGTCGACGCTATCTTGCTGGATCAGGAAAACCAGCAGCTGCGCAAGTCGCTAGCCGATGCGGCGCACGCGATCGCCTGCCCCGGAGCCCTCAACAGCCTGGTCCAGACCCTGCTGCGCATGACCGTGCCAGGTGTGCCGGACCTGTACCAAGGCAATGAATACTGGGATTTCAGCCTGGTCGACCCCGACAACCGTCGCCCGGTGGACTACCCCAGCAGGCGCCGGACGTTGGACGATGCCTGCCCGACTGGCGAACTGTTGGCGAACTGGCATGACGGGCGCATCAAGCAGGCACTGATCGCGCGAGTACTCGATTGCCGCAAGGCCCATGCCGAACTGTTTCGTCGGGGTGCTTACCTGCCGCTCACCGTGCAGGGCCGGCACGCCGACAAGGTCATCGCTTTTGCCCGCCTGGGCGAAGGCGAACGCGCAATCATCGTTGCCCCACGTCTGGCCAGCGGCCTGTTAGGGGCGGCCAGCTCACCCTTGATCCCTGCACAGAACTGGGAAGATACCCGGGTGATCTTGCCGTTTGACCCGTCATCTGCCAACTCGACTGGACTTTTTGCCACGGCTGCGGTCAGCCCTTCTAGGGAGCTGTTAGTGAGTGCATTACTGGCGGAGTTTCCGATCACTTTGCTGATACAACAATCTTGAGCATCAGGAGCGTCATGATGAGCGTCGATGAAAAACGAATCCGCGAGTTCGCTTACCAGATCTGGGAATCGGAAGGTAAGCCAGCCGGCCAGGAAGACCGCCACTGGGATATGGCTCGCAAGCTGGCCGAAGCCGAGGCGCTAGCGCCCAAGGCGGCGCCGCGCAAGCGCGCCCCTGCCAAGCCCAAGCAACCCCAGGAACCGAAAGCGGCAGCCCTGCCTGGCACTGTGAAACCAGCTCCCGCCAAGAAGCCTAAAGCGCCTAAAAAACCCGCTGCAGGTTGAGGCGGTGCTGCACATCGCCGATTAGCCAGCCCCACCGAGTCATGCCACGCCTTAGGCGAGCAGTGGTCTTTGGTAGAGCGGGTTGATCGGCGATCACGCCCAAACAGTTCCCCTGAACTTCATCCTACCAAGGCCATTTCGAGGTTAGCCATGAGCCCGCGCACGCCCAAGAAAACCCGCTCCGTTGCCCCGTCGCGCATTCGCGAAGGCCAGCCATTCCCCCTAGGCGCCACCTGGGACGGCCTGGGAGTCAACTTCGCCCTGTTCTCGGCCAATGCCACCAAAGTCGAGCTCTGCCTGTTCGACTCAACGGGCGAAAATGAGCTCGAGCGCATCGAGCTGCCTGAGTACACCGACGAGATCTACCACGGCTACCTACCCGATGCCCACCCCGGCTTGGTCTACGGCTACCGTGTGCATGGCCCTTATGAACCAGAGAACGGCCATCGCTTCAACCACAACAAACTGTTGATCGACCCTTATGCCAAACAACTGGTGGGCAACCTGGAATGGTCCGAAGCACTGTTCGGCTATACCATCGGCCACCCCGATGGCGACCTGTCCTTCGACGAACGTGACAGCGCCCCCTTCGTGCCCAAGTGTAAAGTCATCGACCCTGCCTTCACCTGGGGCCGCGACCAACGCGTGCAAGTGCCATGGGAACAGACCATCATCTATGAGGCCCACACCCGCGGCATCAGCATGCGCCACCCGGCAGTGCCCGAGGAGCTTCGTGGCACCTTCGCCGGCCTGGCCAACGACGAACTGCTCAAGCACATCAAGGACCTGGGCGTTTCGAGCATCGAATTGCTGCCGATCCACGCCTTCGTCAACGACCAGCATTTGCTGGACAAGGGCCTGAACAACTACTGGGGCTACAACAGCATCGCGTTTTTCGCACCGCATCCGCGCTACCTGGCCAGTGGCAAGATCGCCGAATTCAAGGAAATGGTCGCGCACCTGCATGATGCAGGCCTTGAGGTGATCCTCGACGTGGTCTACAACCACACCGCCGAAGGCAACGAACAAGGCCCTACCCTGTCGATGCGGGGCATCGACAACGCCTCCTACTACCGGCTGATGCCCGACAACAAGCGCTATTACATCAATGATTCAGGTACCGGCAACACCCTGGACCTCAGCCACCCTTGCGTGCTGCAACTGGTGACCGACTCGCTGCGTTATTGGGCTGGGGAAATGCACGTCGATGGTTTCCGCTTCGACCTGGCGACCATCCTGGGCCGCTACCACGACGGTTACAGCGAGCGCCACGGCTTCCTCGTCGCCTGCCGTCAGGACCCCATGCTCAGCCAGGTCAAACTGATCGCCGAGCCCTGGGACTGCGGCCCCGGTGGCTATCAGGTGGGTAACTTCGCACCCGGCTGGGCCGAGTGGAACGACCGCTTCCGCGATACTGTGCGGGCCTTCTGGAAGGGCGATGAGGGCCAACTGGCCGACTTCGCCGGGCGCATGACCGCCTCGGGTGACATGTTCAACAATCGCGGGCGCCGCCCGTATTCGTCGGTCAACTTCATCACCGCTCACGATGGCTTCACCTTGCGCGATTTGGTTTCTTACAACAGCAAGCACAACGAGGACAACGACGAAAACAACCAGGACGGCACCGACAACAACCTGTCTTGGAACTGCGGCGCCGAAGGCCCGACAGAAGACCCAGCGATCAACGACCTGCGCATGCGCCAGATGCGCAATTTCTTCGCGACCCTGCTGCTGGCCCAGGGCACCCCAATGATCGTTGCCGGTGACGAGTTCAGCCGTACCCAGCACGGCAACAACAATGCCTACTGCCAGGACAGCGAAATCGGCTGGATCAACTGGGACTTGGACGAAGATGGCAAGGCATTGCTGGCCTTCGTCAAGCGCCTGACCCGCCTGCGCCTAACCTACCCGGTGCTGCGACGTTCGCGTTTTCTGGTCGGCGACTACAACGAGGCGATCGGCGTCAAGGACGTTACCTGGCTTGCCCCGGATGGCAACGAAATGAGCGTCGAACAATGGGAAGACCCCCATGGGCGCTGCATGGGCATGCTGATCGATGGGCGTGCGCAAGTCAGTGGCATTGCGCGGCCGGGCTCGGAGGCCACCATGCTTCTGATCGTCAATGCCCATCACGATGTGGTGCCGTTCAAATTGCCTGCGGTCCCTGAGGGCGACTACTGGAGCTGCCTGATCGACACTGACCGGCCTGAGCTGCGCAAGCCTGAGCAACTGGCCTTCGACAGCACCTTCGACGTCACGGGGCGCTCGTTCCTGTTGATGGTGTTGAAGCACCAGGAAGACTGAACCCACCTGGGGCCTGCTCGGTCCCAACCTGTATCCGTTGCATTGAGGAGTGGACATGCACCTCGAAGCCGGCAGCACAGGTTTCATCAACACCCGCCAGGCCGCCGCGGTGCGGCGCCTGCGGGTGCTTACGGTGAACACCCACAAGGGGTTCACCGCTTTCAACCGTCGGTTCATCCTGCCAGAGCTGCGCGAGGCAGTACGCAGTACTCAGGCCGATATCGTTTTCCTCCAGGAAGTGCTTGGCAGTCATGATCGCCATGCCGCGCGCTACCCTGGTTGGCCGCAGACCTCGCAGTACGAATTTCTCGCCGACAGCATGTGGAGCGATTTCGCTTACGGCCGCAATGCGGTTTACCCCGATGGCCACCACGGCAACGCGCTCTTGTCCAAATACCCAATCATCGAACATCGCAACCTCGATGTATCGATTACCGGCCCCGAGCGTCGTGGCTTGCTGCATTGCGTCCTCGATGTGCCGGGGGACCAAGCCGTTCATGCCATCTGCGTGCACTTGTCGTTACTCGAGAGCCACCGCCAGCAACAACTGCAACTGCTACGCCAGCTGCTCGATGGGCTGCCCGCCGATGAGTCGGTCATCATTGCCGGTGACTTCAACGACTGGCAGCAGCGCGGTAATCGTGTCCTTTGCCACCATCCAGGTTTACACGAAGCGTTCGAGCGCCATCACGGCCTGTTGGCTCGCACCTACCCAGCTCGCCTGCCACTCTTGCGCCTGGACCGCATCTATCTGCGCAATGCCGATAGCCATGCTCCCCAGATATTGAGCCACAGGCCTTGGACGCATCTCTCCGACCATTTGCCATTGGTAGTAGAAGTACGGCTCTAACAATGATTCGGCATAGCCAGAGGGTGGCAAAATAACGACCGTCGCTATAGCAGAACAATAAACTCCAAGAATCAACGCCTTAACTCGCTTAACAGCGCTTGGACGCCCCCTTCACGTTTTCTTGACGCGAGCACCAGCCTCTCCTTAGCTGAACATTGTCGTCAATCGTCGCGCCGGGCCTCTAGCGCGCACCTTTGTGTGCGCTCGCGTGACTGGTGTGCTGGTTTGGGTCGCCCTCTGTTTTGGTCGTACAGCTCGTGACAACAGGCCAGGTCCTTGAGCTTTACAACGAGAACCAAAGGAGATCCGCCATGAAAAGAACCTCGAACCCCTCGCGTTTCGAACCTATTTTCTACGCGGTTTCCACGTCGATGCTTCTGGCAACCCCGGTGGAAACTTTCGCATTCGATGTGTTGGATGACCCGCTTTCACCCAACTACCTGCAACAAACGACGCAGCCGAAGTTGTCGCTCGACCCGGTCAGCGCCAGCGGCTTGAGCCTGGGTACCCTAAGCGCCTTCAGCGAGCAGATAAGCGACCGTCACAGCCTGCCCGCCCCTGACCTTGCAGCCCGCCAGTGGCAGCAGTTCTTGCCAGGCACCGTTACCCCGCCCGGCGCGCGAGCACCAGAACAGCTGGAAGCGCCCAGTCAGCAACTGATGATTGGCCCAGACCTGTTCGTGCGTGAAACCGCCGCAGGCAACGTGCACCGCGCGGGGATTTTCGTCGGCCACAATAATCTGCAAAGCAGCCTCAGCGGGGTGCGGCCTTTGTTGGGGGATAAACAGCGCAAGGCAGTCAATCTCAGCGGCGAGAGCCTGGGCGTGTACTGGAGCATGAGCCACGCCCAAGGCTGGCATCTGGATGCCGTGGCCATGGGCTCGCGCATCGAAGTCATGGGCCGCGGCGACGGCGGGCAGCGCCTGAATGACAGCGGCCACGCGATGACAGTGTCTCTGCAGGGCGGTTACCCCATCGGGCTAGGCGGCGGCTGGGTGATCGAGCCGCAGGCGCAATTGATCAACCAACGGTTCTTCCCCGGCAATCAGGCGCAAGAGGACACCCTGCGAACTTTCGACAGCCAACCCAGCTGGCGTGGCCGTGTCGGTGCCAAGCTGTCCGGGCGCTACGAAGTCAACAACATGCCGATCGAGCCCTATGTGCGAACCAACGTCTGGTATGACTTCAGCGACACGGGTGACGTGAAGCTGGACCAGGTAGACAAGATTTCCAGTTCCCGCTACTCGACTACCGTGGAACTGGGCCTGGGGCTGGTGGCACGGGTCACACCTTCGGTCGCACTCTTTGTCAGTGCCGACTACAGCAGTGATGTGGATGACAACGACCTCAATGGGCTGATCGGCAGCCTTGGCGTAAGAATGCGCTGGTAGCGACTGGGGCCGCCAGGCGGCCCCGGCAACTTCAAGCAGGCTTGAGCACCAGTACCCCAAGCGGTGGCAGGTTCAGCGTCAAGGACAATGGCTGCCCGTGGCTTGCCACCGCCTCGCTGTGCACAGCGCCCAGGTTGCCGACGTTGGAGCCGGCGTAAAGCTCGGCATCGCTGTTGAGCAGCTCTTGCCAACGCTCACCGAACGGCACGCCTATCCGGTAACCTTCGCGCGGCACCGGGGTGAAGTTGGCCACCACCAGCAGCGGCTCGCCTTGGCTGCTCCAGCGCAACCAGGCGTACACGCTGTTTTGCGCGTCATCGCCGATCAGCCACTGGAATCCTTGGGGCTGGCAGTCCTGTTCGTGCAGCGCCGGCACTTCACGGTACAGGCGGTTGAGGTCACCCACCAAGCGTTGCACACCTTGGTGCTCGGGATACTGCAGCAAATACCAGTCCAGCTGATGGTCATGATTCCACTCGCGCCATTGGCCGAACTCGCAGCCCATGAACAGCAGTTTCTTGCCTGGGTGAGTCCACATGAACGTCAGGTAGGCACGCAAGTTGGCGAACTTCTGCCAACGATCGCCGGGCATCTTGTCGATCAACGAATGCTTGCCGTGCACCACTTCATCGTGGGAGATCGGCAGGATGAAGTGCTCGGAGTAGGCGTAGATCAGGCCGAAACTCAACTCACTGTGATGATGGGCACGGTGTACGGGGTCATTCTGGATGTAATGCAACGTGTCGTGCATCCAGCCCATGTTCCACTTATAAGTGAACCCTAGGCCACCCTGCTCGGTCGGTTGGCTGACGCCAGGCCAGGCGGTTGACTCCTCAGCGATGATCAGCGCACCTGGCGCCTCGTGGGCGGCAATGCCGTTGAGGTGACGGATAAAGTCGATGGCCTCGAGGTTTTCTCGCCCACCGTAGCGGTTCGGCACCCACTCACCCGCTTTGCGCGAATAATCGCGGTAAAGCATCGACGCCACGGCGTCCACGCGCAGGCCGTCGATATGGAAGTGCTTGAGCCAGTGCAGCGCCGAAGCCACCATGAAACCACGCACCTCGTTGCGCCCCAGGTTATAGATCAGCGTGTTCCAGTCCTGGTGGTAGCCTTCAAAGGGGTTATCGTATTCGTACAGAGCGGTGCCGTCGAAGCGCGCCAAGCCATGCTCGTCGGTTGGGAAATGCGCCGGCACCCAGTCAAGGATCACGCCAATGCCGCCCTGGTGGCAGGCATCGATGAACGCAGCGAAATCTTCGGCGCTGCCATAGCGGGAAGTGGGCGCGAACATCGACAAAGGCTGGTAGCCCCAGGAACCGCCGAAGGGGTGCTCCATGATCGGTAGCAGCTCGATATGGGTGAAGCCTAATTGCTGCACGTAAGGCACCAGCCGGTCGGCCAGTTCACGCCAATTGTAGTAACGCGATACCTCACCCAGCTCGTCCAGCTCGCACTGCCAGGAGCCTGGGTGCAGTTCATAGATAGACAGCGGTGCGCTGTAGGCATGGCGCTGGGCGCGCTGTTGCATCCAGTCTTGGTCACCCCAGGCGTGGCCCAGAGCGCCGGCCACTTTCGAGGCCGTGCTCGGTGGCAGCTCGGTAGCGCGGGCCAGTGGGTCGGCCTTCAGCGGCAAGATTCCGTCTTTGCCCAGCACTTCGAACTTATAGGTTTCACCCACGCCCAGGCGCGGAATGAACAACTCCCATACCCCAGCACCATGACGCAGACGCATGGGGTGCCGGCGCCCGTCCCAATTGTTGAAGTCACCCACCACCGAGACTCGGCGGGCATTGGGCGCCCAGACCGAGAAGCAAACCCCATCGACGCCCTCGACCTGCATCGGCTGAGCGCCGAAGCGCCCAGACAGGTCACGGTGGTTGCCTTCAGCGAACAGGTGAAGATCGATCTCGCCCAATTGCGGGCCGAAGCTGTAAGGGTCTTCGGTGACTTGCTCACCGCCCGCCCAGTTGATCTGCAACAGGTAGGGCTGTGCCTCATCGAGGTGCGCGGTAAACAGGCCAGGCAAACTACCCTGCGCCATTTCGACCAGCACGCGCCCATCATGGCGCGCCAGCACGCGCGCATTCAGCGCACCTGGCAGAAAAGCGCGGATCCACAAGCCGCTGTGTCCATCGCCATGGGGGCCTAGCACTGCAAAAGGATCGGCGTGCTCGGCGCGGGCCAGGGCATCCAGGTCCCGTTGCCGAAGGCCGCCGTTTTCACGCGTGGTTGCATTCATCTATGACTCTCCCCAAGTACTGATCAGTCCATGCAGGCCATGCAAAGGCACGGCCAGCCAGCTTGGACGGTTTTCGGCTTCGTATGTAATTTCGTAGGCAGCTTTCTCCAGGCAGAACAACTCCAGTGCGGCGCGCTCGCCTTCGGCCTGCTGCCAGGCGTGAGGCATTGCGGCGGTAGCCAAGCCATAGGCCTGGATGAATGCATGACGCGACTGGTGCAGATACTGCCGGGCGATACGTTGCCGGGCTTGGCGTGCGGGGCCGCTGAGGTCCACGCTAGACGCGCTGCGCAAGATCATCGCAGCAGCATAGTCGAAAGAGCGCAACACGCCGCTGACATCTTTGTACGGGCTGTGTTTGGCGCGGCGCTCGTCCAATGGACGCGAAGGCTCGCCTTCGAAGTCGATCAGGTAGGCGTCACTCTGCACCACCAGTACCTGGCCCAGGTGCAGGTCGCCGTGAACGCGCATCAACAGGCCGCCCTGGGCTTGCTCGGCGAGCCTAGCGATATGCTGGCCAAGGCCCTCACGCTGGTGTTTCAAGTCATCGACCAAGGCCTGGCTGTCGCTGTCCAGATGGCCACGGTGCTGGGCCAGCAGGTCCAGCGCGTGATTGAGCTCGGCAGTGATCTGGCTGGTCCAGCGTTGTGCGTCGTCGGCGTCGCTTGGCCGCGGCGCGAAGGCCTGATCGTTGCTTGGCGCCGCCAGCAGCAGGTGCATTTCGCCCAGGCGCTGACCCAGCAACGCGGCAAAGCCATTGAGCTCGGCCAGGGCGTCGGTATGGGCCTGGGCCTCACCGCGTGTCGGTTCCATCTCATCGCGGATGGCCCGCTCCAGGGTGTTCTGGGTCCAGGCCCAGGCGTCCCCCTGGTTACTCAGATAGCCCTGGGCGATCATCAAAAGGTGCGGGGTGTCCTGCTCGTCGACGCGGCTGACCCAGGCCAGCAACGGCGAGATATTGGCAAAGCCTGCGGCGGTTAGGTAAGCGCTCATCTCAAGTTCCGGGTGAACGCCTGGGTTCACCCGGCGGATCAGCTTGAGCACCACGCGATCACCAATCACTACCGAGCTGTTGGACTGCTCGGCGCTCAGGTAGCGCACTGCACTTTGCTCATTGAGTTGCAGGCTTGCCAGCTGTTCGGTGCAGGCGAAGCGCAGCTCGCCCTGGCCGTTGCCGCACGGAAGCTGCATGCCGTCCTGGCAGGCGCGCAGTACGGCGCGAATGAACGGTTCGAGCACGAAGGCATCGGTGATCAGGCCTACCTGGCTGCCTCGGCGCACTCGGGACAGTGCCAGCTGTTGCGGCAGCGCGCTGTTGATCTGCTCCTCAGGCAACAAGCCAAAGGGCAACTGGTAATCAGTGGCAACACCTGCGCTGAGCACCTCGATTTCGCTCAGCAGCACGGGCGTGGTCGCGGTGCCGAAACGTACGCCATAACGCAAGCGCACCTGGTCGATCGGGCTCTCTTTACCGGCGAACCAGCGGCGCTTGGGCAGGTATTGCGGCAGTATGGTGGTGTGCAGGGTGTCGCTGGCAGGCGACTCCAGCAGTTCTTCCATGCGTTTACGCAGCACTAATGTAGTCAATTCCGGTAACCCCTCAGTGGCTTGAACGTGCCAACTGGGCATGCTGTCGTGGGAAGCCAGCAGGAACCAGTAGAAGGCATAGGGCGGTAAAGTCAGCAGGAATGGCAATTGGCCAATCGGCGGGAAGGCGCTGCCGCCAAGCATCTCCACGGGGACTTTGTCAGCGTATTGCGACAACTCAAGCTCAGCGGCCTGGGCGGCGCGGGAAACGTTAGCGACGCAGAGAATCACTTCGCTGTTGCCCGCGGCATCGGTGTACTCGCGCAGGTAGGCCAAAATCCGCCGGTTGCTTGGGGTGAGCATGCGCAGGCTGCCGCGGCCGAAAGCCTTCTGCTGCTTGCGCACGGCCAGCAGCCGACGGTTCCAGTTCAGTAGCGAGTGCGGGTCATGGGATTGGGCCTCGACGTTGACGGTCTGGTAACCGTACAGCGGGTCCATGATCGGCGGCAGTACTAGGCGCTGCGGGTCAGCCCGGGAGAAGCCGCCGTTGCGGTCGGGTGACCACTGCATCGGGGTGCGCACGCCATCGCGGTCACCCAGATAAATATTGTCACCCATGCCCAATTCGTCACCGTAGTACAACGTGGGTGTGCCCGGCATCGACAATAGCAAGCTGGTCAGCAGTTCGATGCGCCGGCGGTCGCGCTGCAGCAACGGCGCCAGTCGCCGGCGGATGCCCAAGTTGATGCGGGCGCGACGGTCTTGGGCGTAGTAGTTCCACAAGTAGTCACGCTCGCGGTCGGTAACCATCTCCAAGGTCAGCTCATCGTGGTTGCGCAGAAAGATCGCCCACTGACACTTGGCGGGAATTTCCGGCGTCTGGCGCAGGATATCGGTGATCGGGAAGCGATCCTCCATGGCCAGAGCCATGTACATACGCGGCATCAGCGGAAAATGGAAAGCCATATGGCATTCATCGCCATCGCCTTCGCCAAAATAGGGTCGGGTATCTTCAGGCCACTGGTTGGCTTCAGCCAACAGCATGCGATCTGGGTAATTGGCATCGATCTCGGCGCGGATCGCCTTCAATACCCGGTGGGTTTCAGGGAGGTTTTCGTTGTTGGTGCCATCACGCTCGATCAGATACGGGATCGCATCCAGGCGCAAACCGTCCACACCGATGTCCAGCCAAAAGCGCATCACCCCGATTACCGCCTTGAGCACCTGGGGGTTGTCGAAATTCAGGTCGGGCTGGTGCGAGTAAAAGCGGTGCCAGAAGTACTGCCCGGCGACCGGGTCCCAGGTCCAGTTGGATTTCTCGGTATCGAGGAAGATGATGCGCGTGCCGTCGTATTTCTGATCATCATCCGACCACACGTAAAAGTCCCGCGCCTTGCTGCCACGTTTTGCATGCCGGGCGCGCTGGAACCAGGGGTGCTGATCACTGGTGTGATTGATCACCAGCTCGGTGATCACCCGCAGCCCGCGCTTGTGAGCCTCGGTAATGAAGCGCCGGGCGTCGGCCATGCTGCCGTAATCTGGGTGCACGGCCTTGTACTCGGCGATATCGTAACCGTCGTCGCGCCGCGGCGAGGGATAGAACGGCAACAGCCATAGCGTGTTCACACCCAGCTCGGCGATGTAATCGAGCTTGCTGATCAGGCCCGCGAAGTCACCGATCCCGTCGTTGTTCGAATCGAAGAACGACTTGATATGCAACTGGTAGATCACCGCGTCCTTGTACCACAGCGGGTCATCGATGAAAGCTGCCGGGCGCGAACGCTTGGCCATGGGTGACTCCTTTCAAAGCTGGGTTGAGCTTGCGCGATCTTAGGTAGCAGCGGGTTCGGCCGCGAAGCCTAGCAGCGGGTGCGCGGCACCGAACTGGCTGGGTTCGCAGGCCCACCCGCCTCTGCAAGGCGCGATATGCAATCTTCAACTGGCCTTTTCGATACGCCAGATTCCGAACGGCTGATGCCAAGGCTCGATGCGCATCCATTGGGTTTTGCCATGCCAGGTCCAGCGATGGCCGTTCATCAAGTCCTCACCCAGGGTTTGGGCATCATCGTCCAGCCCCAGTTCCCACAATGGCAGCTCGAAATGCGCCTCTTGTGCGTTGTGCGGGTCCAGGCTGATCGCTACGAGAATGAAATTGTCGCGCTCGGGCGTACGCTTGGCGAAGTACAGGATGTTGTCATTCCAGCAGTTGAAGAAGGCCACGCCCAAGTGCGTCTGCAGCGCCCGGTTTTGCCGGCGAATGCGGTTGAGCTGGGCAATTTCGGCAACGATGTTGCCGGGCTGGTTGAAATCGCGCGGGCGGATTTGATACTTCTCCGAATCTAAGTACTCCTCCTTGCCCGGCAACGCTGCGCTCTCGCACAGTTCGAAACCCGAATACATACCCCACAACCCTGAGCCCATGGTTGCCAGCGCAGCGCGAATCAGGAACCCGGCGCGGCCTGAGGCATGCAGGAAATAGGGGTTGATATCTGGCGTATTGACGAAGAAGTTTGGCCGGTAGCAGTGGCACCATGGCGGCTGGTTGAGTTCTTCGAAGTACTCGCGCAACTCCTGCTTGGTATTGCGCCAGGTGAAGTAGGTGTAGCTCTGGGCATAACCGACCTTGCCCAGCCGGGCCATCATGGCAGGCTTGGTAAAGGCTTCGGCCAGGAATATGACCTCCGGATACTGGCTACGCACATTGGCGATCAGCCATTGCCAGAACGGTAAAGGCTTGGTGTGCGGGTTGTCCACGCGGAACGTCTTGACGCCCTCCTCGACCCAACCGACCACCACGTCACGCAGGGCCAGCCACAGCGACGGCACGGCGTCGGCAGCATAGAAGTCGACATTGACGATGTCCTGGTACTTCTTCGGCGGGTTTTCAGCGTAGCGAATGGTGCCATCAGGCCGCCAACTGAACCAGCCGGGGTGCTGCTTGAGCCAGGGATGGTCTTGAGAGCACTGAATGGCGAAGTCCAGCGCGATTTCCAGGCCGTGTGCAGCGGCGGCGGCGACCAGCCGGCGGAAGTCCTCACGGCTGCCCAGCTGCGGGTGAATCGCCTCGTGGCCACCGTCAGGGCTACCGATGGCGTAAGGGCTGCCGGGGTCACCAGGCTCAGCGCGCAAAGCGTTGTTGCGGCCCTTGCGGTGCTGGGTACCGATCGGGTGGATCGGCGGGAAGTAGAGCACATCGAAGCCCATGTCTCGGATCATCGGCAAGCGGGCGTGCACATCGTTGAACGTGCCGTGCCGTTCGGGGCTGTCGGTGATCGACCGAGGGAACAGTTCGTACCAGCTGGCGAACAACGCCGCCGGTCGGTCGACATCCAGCGGGAATTCACGGCTGCGGGTCAGATAGCTGCGGTGCTCGGCCAAGGCCATGAGCCTGGCAGTATCGGGATGCAGCAGCCTAGCGACCTGCCCGTCGGTATCCAGCGAAGCCAACTGCGCTTGCACAGCACCGATTTCTTCGCGCAACGAGCCTTGGCTGAGTTCCACACCCTTGCCCAGCATCAAGCGCCCCTCTTCCAGCTCCAACGAAACTTCGACCCCGGCGTGGTACTTCTTCTCCAGGTCATGGCAGTAGGTGGCGAAGGGGTCGATCCAAGTTTCGATGCTGAACAGATGCGGCCCGATTTGCGTAGGCGTGAACTCAGCCAGCCACAGGTCGTTGCCCTGCGACTGCATAGGCAAACAATGCCAGCGGCGGCTACTGGCTTCACGCCAGTTGAGCATCACCGCCAAGCGGTCATGGCCATCGCTGTAGACCTTGCTGCTGACAGTCACTGGCTGGCCACTGACTGCCTTGGCGGCGAAGGCGCCGCCATCAAGCACCGGTTCAGTACCCTCGATCACGATGCGCGGCGCGAGCAGCGCCTGGGACAGGCTGATGGCCTGGTCCGGGTGATCGTTCGCCATGGGTACGCTTTCAAAGGGCTCGTTGAGTGACATCGACCTTGCTCCCTCAGGCTGTTGGCGGTAAGGGTTCAGAGCCAGGCACAGGCAGGGGGTTCAAAAAAATTGAGCGAACGGCAACTGTTGGCGGTCAGAGCCTGCAGCACCTCTTCACTCACCCACGCGAGGTCAGGCCATGAACATTCCCACGCCACCGGAAACACCAGATCCCAACATCGACGACCCAACCTTGCCCCAGCCCGTGCCCGAAGAAGAGCCGGATGAGCTGCCGGTCAAGCCTACGGTGCCGCCAACGGTGGGCGACCCGCCGAATGAAGAACCTGCGGTGAAAGCCTCAGAATAGACAACCTCAGCCTATTTGCATGACTGACCGGCCCCGATTCGGGGCCGGCATCAGACCATTCGGTTCACAGCATCTACCTAGCATTTTTGCCAGTTGTGAGAGTGGGCGTTACGCTTGAAGAATGTGCTTCATGGTTCTTGCACCTTGGAGCGCTAGACAATGTCCACCAAGCCTTCCGTTGACGCCACGCAATCAGCCGATTTCCCCGTACCCTACCTGATCAGCAACCTACCCGACGGCAGCCTGCCAGACATGCAGGATTTTGGCCTGGAACGGGTGGGCAGTGTCGAGGGTGGCTGGTACAGCCTGTGCCCCATCAAGGCCGGGCGTGCGCTGACCAAAGATGAAATGCTCAGCGCCTGCCTGGTACACCGGCGCACCGGCGAATTGATACGGGTCGACTACAGCGCCAAAGCTGGCAAGTTGGACGCCGCCAAGTGGCTGGGAGACTTCGCCGCGCACGTAGCCGCATCCGGCAAGCCCATCACCGCCGGCGGCTGGACCGACGACAACGAATTCTCCAGCAGCCACGCTGCGCCGCGCCTGTGGTGCCAGGCTGATTATCGGGCGTTCAGTACTGCCCCGTTTGTTGGCAACTGCGTGCAGGTACTGGCATGCAACGACGCTTTCTCGCTGAGCAAAGGCCAGACCCTGAGCCTGCAGGTGCGCGACCTCAAAACCCAGGCGCTGCACGAACAACACCTGTTCACCGCCGAAGCGGACAGCGGCTGGAGCAAAGCTTTGTGCCAGCAGATCAACCGTGACAGCGCCCTGATACGTGCCGGTGTCTTTGACGCCAAAGCCTGCACGGTGACACCAGGCGCTACCGGCAACGCCTTCTGGGGGCCGCAGCATGCTGAACTGAGCGTCACCCTGACCGAAGTGCACTGGTGGGCCAGCGACCCGCTCGATGCCAGCGCCACGCCCAGCGGCGCGGCACTTCAGGCGTGGGTCTACGATGCCTTTTCCCAACGCCTGCTCGGCCAACATACCTGGCTGCCGAGCAAAGCCCAGCGCGCCAGTGGCAAATGGCTCGAGCCCTGGGCCAAAGCGCTGGCCGGCTCGGAAGTAGCGCCGTATATGCGCATCGACCCAGTCACCGCGCTGCTTGAACAGCGCGGCGACGGCCTGCGCATCCTCGCCACGCTACCGGGTCAAGAGCATATGGTTGAAGGCCCACTGCTCAAAGCCGCCTTCAACACACCGGCAGATGCCGTGCTGGTGACCGTGCGCCATCCCGGTAACCAAGCGTTGCTACACCACGCGCTGTTCAGGCCACAGGACTGCGAGACAGCGCCGAAGAACCAGACTACCTGGGTTGAGGCATTGGCCGGTTTCATTCAAGGGCAAAAATGGCCTGAGTTGGAAGTTAAGGACAACAAGCAGGTATGGGTATTGAAGGACGCAGAGTTGCAGGTGGCATTGGCAAATGTTGGTGATGGCAATGGGTGGAGCGTCGAGGATTATGGAGTGGAGCTGCTGAGCGCTGATGAATGGCCTCGCATCGGTGAACCGGCCTTTGAAGTAGAAATCGAGGGCCTACGTGATCTAGAAAAGTTGATGATTTCAGTACCAACTGGCGGCGAGTTGGTATTCCGGCTTAGCGATAAAGCACGTAATAAAGGTTACCGAATAATGGCGTGCCTGGCACGGGATCAATGGTTTGAAGATATTAAGGAAGTATATGGTTCCACCCTAATAACAGGGGGCGGAGTGCAAGCTTTCAAAGCTGCAGAGTTCTCAAAACTGACAACCCCGCAAGGCATAGCCAGCGTTGCCCGGGCTGCTGCACGCT
>NZ_JBJJLN010000048.1:0-33288 GCF_046230725.1 Pseudomonas sp. KCJK9000
GTCCTTGAAGGGGAACACGATGAACAACGTTCTGAAATTCTCTGCTCTGGCTCTGGCCGCAGTTCTGGCTACCGGTTGCAGCAGCGTATCCAAAGAAACCGAAGCTCGTCTGACTGCGACTGAAGACGCAGCAGCTCGCGCCCAAGCCCGTGCTGACGAAGCCTACCGTAAGGCTGACGACGCTATGGCTGCCGCTCAGAAGGCTCAGCAGACCGCTGACGAAGCCAATGAGCGCGCTCTGCGTATGCTGGACAAAGCCAGCCGCAAGTAATAATCCTTACGGATTGTTCAGAAGCCGACCCACTTGTGGGTCGGCTTTTTTGTTGCCTGATCGCCAGCAAGAAACCTAAAGACCCGACCAGGCCTTACACCTGAACGGGTCGCGAACGTAGAGCGTATCACTGCAACTCAGGAGGGATGCTCGAGACCATAGGCGCCCCACCCTGATTGTTGACCGGAACGGCAATTTCCACTGGCATGCCATCTTCTGCGGCAACCACGTCACGCACCATGTCCCAATTCATACGCAGGTTGTTGGCCAAGTCTTCACGCTTGAGCAAGGCATTGATAACGGCCGTGTGCTTGTCGACCACCGATGGGTTGCCCTTATCATCCAATGGCGTGTGCGCTTCGAGATAAACCTTGCCGGCACTGATGCCGAACTTGTACGGCTCGTTGATAATGCGCACTGGCGTACCCACCGGCACCATTTTCGACAGTTCCAGTACGTTATTGTTGAACATGCGGAAGCAGCCATGGCTGGTACGCATGCCGATACCGAACTTCTTGTTCGAACCATGGATCAGGTAGCCCGGTACACCTAGGGTGAACTTGAAGGGCCCTAGCGGGTTGTCAGGGCCGGCAGGCACCACGGTTGGCAGAATGTCGCCATCAGCGGCATGCTCGGCACGAATCGAGGCCGGAGGCGTCCAGGTCGGGTTCGGAGTCTTGGCGATGATCTTGGTCAACGCGATTGGCGAGCCCCAGCCTTCGCGACCGATACCCAGCGGATAGGTATGCACCACGTTCTGCCCTTTCGGGAAGTAGTACATACGATACTCGGCCAGATTGATGACGATGCCTTCACGCGGCCCAGGCGGCAGGATGAAGCGGGTAGGCAGAATGATCTCGGTGCCTGCGCCAGGCAGCCATGGGTCGACACCCGGATTGGCGGCGATCATCTCGAGGTAGCCAAGGTCGTTGGCGGTACCGATGTCCGCAAATGTATCCTCGTACTTGGCCTTGATGGTCTGGACTTGGCCAACGACGTCTTCACCCGGTGGTGGCAGTGGCAGTTCCAGCGCAACAGCGGGGCCCGCTACCAGCAGGGCGGCCAGGGACAGGCAACGGGTGACGGCGGGAAAGCGCGGCAACATCCGGTAAATCCTTCGAAAGGTAATCAAGAGGCACGATTGTACACCCGCCTCGCTGCAAGCGGGAGGCGCTGGCGCCTTGCAAGCGTTTCGAATGATGAAAGGTGTGGCCAGTGACGCCTAGCCGTTCAACTCACAACTCTGGCCACACCGGCCGCATGCCACGGCGCTGGGCATCAAGGATGGCCCGGCAAAGATCGCAAAGACGCCCGTCACGGTAAATGCTGCGAGGCACCCCAGACCACCGTGGTTGGGCAGGAAGCAAGCCACCGCACAAGGTGCGGTCGACCGGCACTCCAAGCTCGAGCTGACGAGCCACGAGGTGAACACGAACTTCCTGGCAAGCGAACAGGTCAAGCTGCTCATCTGGCTCGATCAGTTGATAGGCGAACAGGGACCAGGCAGGACGCGGCATCGGGGGCTCTCGAAACAGGGGGCGCAACATTAGCCGAAAGCCGCCCCCGTTTAAAGCGTCACAGCAAGGGTTTTATCACCGGCCAGGCATTTTCCAGCAAGCGCTGCTGGGCCACTTGCGCCGGATGGATGCCGTCTGCCTGCATCATGCCCGGCACACCGCCCACCCCTTCGAGGAAGAATGGCACCAGGGCCACCTGCTCTTGCGTTGCCAGTTGCTGATACACGTTGGCAAACGCGGTGTTGTAACGCACGCCGTAGTTTGGGGGCAGGCGCATACCCAGCAACACCACCTTGGCGCCCGCCTGACGGGCACTTTCGATCATTGAGGCAAGATTTTGTTGCAATTGCTCTGGAGGCTGCCCACGCAAGCCATCGTTGCCACCCAGCTCTAGCACCACGAGGTTAGGCTTGTGAGCTGCAAGCAGCGCCGGCAGCCGCGCCTGACCACCTGCGCTGGTGTCGCCACTGATCGAGGCATTGATCACCTGATCGTCGAAACCTTCAGCCTTGAGCCGGGTCTGCAACAAAGAGACCCAACCCTGGCGGATATCCAGGCCAGCGCCGGCGCTTATACTGTCGCCGACGACCAGCAATGTTCCCGCCGCCGCGCTTTGGCCCAGGCAATACAGAGCCAAGCCGGCACTCAACCACCACAGTCGCATTGGATTCTCCATGGGCCCCAGTATTCTCGTTGCTCAGAACCTTAGCAAAGTGGTACCCAGCGCGGAAGGTGATCTGACCATTCTGCATGCCTTGTCCCTGAACCTTGCCAAGGGTGACAGCCTGGCCATTGTCGGCGCCTCGGGTTCGGGCAAATCGACTTTGCTCGGCCTGCTGGCCGGCCTGGACCGTCCCAGTGCCGGGCAGGTGATCCTGGCTGGGCAAGACCTCGGCCCCTGGACGAGGACCAGCGCGCCAGGGTGCGAGCCGAGCATGTAGGCTTCGTTTTCCAGTCGTTCCAATTGCTAGACAGCCTCAACGCTTTGGAGAATGTGATGCTGCCCTTGGAGCTTGACGGCCGGCGCGATGCCCGCGACCACGCGCGCACCTTGCTGGAGCGGGTGGGCCTTGGTCAGCGCCTGACCCACACTCCACGGCAACTTTCCGGCGGCGAACAGCAACGGGTCGCCATCGCCCGTGCGTTCGCAGCACAACCGGCCGTGCTGTTCGCCGACGAGCCCACGGGCAACCTCGACAGCCATACGGGAGAGCGCATCAGCGATCTATTGTTCGAATTGAACAAGGAACGCGGCACCACACTGGTACTGGTCACCCATGACGAGCGCCTGGCCAGGCGTTGCCGGCGCCAGATACGCCTGGAGGCGGGCCACTTGGTAACGCCGGTGGAGGCCTGATGAAGCATATGCCCTTACCCCGCCTGTGTGGCCTGGCCTTTCGCCAGCTGTTGCGCGACGTCCGCGCCAGCGAGGTCCGGGTGCTGTTTTTCGCACTGGTGGTAGCAGTCGCCGCCAGTACCGCCATCGGCTATTTCGGTGCTCGCCTCAATGGCGCGATGCAATTGCGCGCCAGCGAGTTTCTCGGCGCCGACCTGGTACTGCAAGGCAGTGCTCCTGCCAATGATGTGCAGCTCAGCGCCGGGCAGGCATTAGGCTTGCGCCACGCACAGGTCGTGGAATTCACCAGCGTGGTAGGTGGCGATGCCGGTATTCAGCTTTCGAGTATCAAGGCAGCCGACGGCGCCTATCCACTGCGCGGCCAGCTGCGCAGCGCTGGCGCCCCATACGCCGAGGAGTCAGTGGGCGGCGGCCCAGCACCCGGTGAAGCCTGGGTCGAGCCACGTCTGCTGGCGGCGCTGGGGCTCAAGATCGGCGACAGCATTGACGTCGGTATGAAGACTTTGAGCATCAGCCGGGTCCTGACCTACGAACCGGATCGTGCCAACAACTTCTACAGCCTCACGCCGCGGCTGATGATGAACCTGGCAGACTTGCAGGCCACTGGGGTTATTCAGCCTGGCAGCCGGGTTACCTATCGCGAACTCTGGCGCGGTGATGCACAGGCGCTTGCGCAATACCGCCAGACGGTGGAGCCAAACCTGGCGGCCAGCCAGCGCTTGCTCGATACCCGCGACGGCAACCGGCAAATCGGCGGAGCCTTGGGCAAGGCCGAGCGGTACCTGAACATGGCCAGCCTGGTTGCCGTGCTGCTGGCGGGCGTTGCAGTGGCGCTTTCAGCCAGCCGCTATGCAGCGCGCCGCCTGGACGCCAGCGCCTTGTTGCGCTGCTTGGGGCTGTCGCGGCATCAGGCACTGGGGCTGTATTGCCTGCAGTTGGCGACTCTTGGCCTGATAGCCGCCTTAGCCGGTGCTGTCCTGGGCTGGCTTGCGCAACTGGGTTTGTTCCGCCTGTTGCACGGCCTGCTGCCCAGCGTAGTGCCAGCAGGGGGCGCACTTCCGGCCGTGGCGGGCATCGCCACCGGCCTTGTGGCCCTGGCCGGTTTTGCCTTACCGCCACTGGCGGCGCTCGGGCAGGTGCCACCTCTGCGGGTACTGCGCCGTGACCTGCTCCCGGTCCCACCCAGCAGTTGGTTAGTGTATGGTGCAGCGCTGCTCGCCTTGGGGTTGATCATGTGGCGTCTTAGCCTTGATCTGCTGCTAACCTTCGCCCTGCTAGGGGGCGGTCTGATCGCGGCGTTGCTGCTTGGGGGCCTGCTCTTGCTTGGCTTGCGAAGCCTGCGCAGGGCGCTTGGCGGAGCACCGCTGACCTGGCGCCTGGGCTTAGGCCAGTTGCTACGCCACCCCACCGCAGCCGCCGGGCAAGCTCTGGCCTTTGGCCTGATCCTGCTGGCCATGGCGCTCGTTGCGCTGCTACGGGCAGAACTGCTCGACACCTGGCAGGCGCAGTTGCCCAAAGACGCGCCCAATTACTTTGCCCTGAATATCCTGCCCGCCGACCGTGAACCCTTCGCCCAACACCTGCGTGAGGTCAACGCCAGTTCGGCGCCGCTGTATCCGGTGACGCCAGGCAGGCTCATTCTGATCAACGATCAACCCGTGCAACAGATCGTCAGCAAGGAGTCCGCGGGCGAGCGGGCGGTACAACGCGATCTCAGCCTGACTTGGGCGGCCGACCTGCCCGCAGGCAATACCTTGAGCGCGGGCAACTGGTGGGGAGCACTGCCGGTGGGGGATGAAATCCCTGGGGTATCGGTCGAGGCCGAGCTGGCCAACAGCCTCAAGCTGAAACTGGACGACCTGCTGACCTTCGATATAGGCGGCGAACAACGCCTGGCACGGGTCACTAGCCTTCGTAGCGTCCATTGGGACAGCTTTCAGCCAAACTTCTACATGATTTTCCAGCCTGGCACCCTGCAGGGCCTGCCCACTACTTACCTGACCAGCTTCTACCTGGCCGCCGGCCATGATCTGGACGTTGTCGCACTGTCCCGGGCCTTCCCGGCCGTGACCATACTGCAAGTCGACGCCCTTCTGGAGCAGCTGCGCAGCATCCTGGCCCAGGTGACCCTGGCCGTCGAATATGTATTGCTGTTCGTGCTCGCAGCAGGGCTTGCAGTCCTGTTCGCCGGTTTGCAGGCAACCCTTGATGAGCGGATTCGCCAGGGCGCCCTACTCCGCGCCTTGGGGGCTTCGCGGCCGTTACTGGTCAGGGCTCGGCGCATTGAGTTCGGTGTGCTGGGTGCCGCCAGTGGCACGTTAGCGGCGCTCGGCTGCGAACTGATCACGCTGGTGCTGTACCGTTATGCGTTCGACCTGCAATGGAGCCCGCACCTGTGGCTGCTGGCGCTGCCGTTGCTTGGGGCGATATTGGTGGGCGGAGCAGGCACGCTTGGAACACGCAGGGCGCTCAATGCCAGCCCCCTGGCAGTGCTGCGTGAAACTTGAAAACTCTAGACTGCTGCAAACCTGAGGCGCACGCCCTGGCCTCAGGCGCGCTCAAGAGGACTGAACTGATTGCCCATAGCGGATGTTATTGACATACCACGTGGCTGGGCCGGTCGGCGTATTCACTACAACCTCATCGCCCTCCTCCTTCTTGAGCAACGCGCGGGCCATGGGCGAGTCGATCGAAATATAGTCGTTGCGACCATAGATCTCGTCGTACCCCACGATACGAAAATTCATGGCCTCGCCATCATCATTCTCGATCTCGACCCAGGCGCCGAAAAATACCTTGCCCTCCTGCTCAGGCGAGTAAGCGACAACCTTGACATCTTCCAGCCGCTTGCGCAGATAACGGACCCGACGATCGATCTCGCGCAGCAGCTTCTTGTTGTACTGGTAGTCGGCGTTCTCGCTGCGATCCCCCAACGATGCAGCCCATGCGACCTTCTGGGTGATTTCAGGCCGATACACCCGCCACAGATGATCCAGCTCCTGCTTCAGGGCCGCGTGGCCTTCTGTAGTGATGATATTGGTGCTCAACGGCGCGCTCCTCAGCGTCGGGTGATCAATCCTTGGCGGGCAATGCGAGTCAGTTGGCCAATAATATAGGCGGCCTCTTCGCGGGCGGGCGCTTGGATCACAGCGAGATCGAAGCGGTCGCTGCCGAACTGCTCGAGCCGGCACGCATCATCGGTGAACTGAATCAGAAACGCCCGGGCTTGCCCTTTACGACGAGACAAGCCTTCCAGATGGCGCAGAAGGGTGGGCTGATGCTGGCCACCGAGCAGAATGCGCGGTGTACGAGTAGCCTGATGGGCAGGCAACGGGCTCAGACAGACACTGGTACGTGGGCAACTCATGGAGATTCTCCGCCTCGCAAATCCCGCTGGGCAGCGGTGGGAGGCGTCACCGAACCAGCGCTTTAGCGGTATTTCGGATGAGCCGGGGGCCGATCCTGCGCCCCGCAAGTAGCTGTTTAAATCGGCGCAGGCGGTATGCTAGAGCGACTAGCCGCCGGCTGCAAGCCCCATGGTGAAACAGAACAGACCTGTCAGCGGCTGACCACGCGCTCAAGCGCTCTACGTTCGCGGTTAAACGCCAGGAAATACTTGTTGACACTATTGACGAAGTTGACCGGCCCCATGCCGACCTGCTCCATGGCGATGCGCTCGGTCTGGAAGAACCACTGGTTACCATTGAGGCCACGTTTGCGGGCTTCGGCACGCATGGCCTGAACCCGCTCCGGGCCAAGGTTGTAGGCTGCCAGGACGAACGCCATGCGCTCGCGCTCGTTGATGTGCGGGCTGGAGAAGAACTTTCGACGGATCAGCGCCAGGTAGCGCGCACTGGCCTGAACATTGCCATCCACCGTGCCGGTGTTGCTGACCCCCACCCGTTGCGCCGCCGACGGAGTGATCTGCATCAACCCATGCGCGCCACCACTGCCACGTGCGGCCGGGTTAAGCGTTGATTCCTTGAAGGCCAGCGCGGCCAGGTTCAGCCAGTCGATTTGCTGGGCCTGGCCATGCTTCTGCAATACCGGACGCAGTGCAGTAAGACGTTGACGGTCCTTATGCGCCAAGGGGTTATGAACGCGATACTGGCGCCGGTAAATTCGCTCGAAGGCGGCATCCTGGTTTTCCGGGGCACGATAACCCTGAAGAAAGCGGTCCACCGCAGCCAGCAGCATCGCTGCGTCACGCCGCACATACCAGCGCATGGCCTGCGCCTGGCCCAACTGCACCCGGTTATCCAGGCGCAGCTTTGGCATGACTCTGGCCCACCGCCGGGCGATCGGGCCCTCCACTACGGTCAGGGGATAGATACCGGCCTGGACCATTTCCAGAACATCTTCCACCGCCAATGTGGAATCGACCCATTCGATCTTGATCGGCGCCCGTTTACGCAGCGCCAGCTGTTGATTGAGCTGCTGGATCACCGCCCCTGCAGCGCTGGCGCTGGTCAATGCCACAGTGCGCCCGGACAACTGCTCGGCGCGTGTATAGCTGCGCTGGCCCTTGCGCCCTACCAATAGCAGCGACACCTGGTCGACCACTGGCGCACTGCGGCTGACCCCGCCTGTTAGTGCAGGGTCGAGTAACTCGCCAGGTGCAGCCAGGTCGCCCTCGCCGCGCTGCAGGGCTCCTAGCAGTTGTTCCTTGGCTCGCGGGATGATTTTCAAGCGGATCTGCTGGCCATCACCGGCCCGAGCATTGAGAAAATGGTCCAACCCGCGTAGACGGTAATACTCGATACCCACCGGCTCGCCCTTGACCTCTCCAGAACTGTTGCGGCTCTGGTTGACCAGCACCCGCAACACCTTAGTGGCACGAATCTGCTGCAGGTCACGGGCCGGGTTAACCGGCACGCTCTGCTGCGGCCCTGGGAGCCGCGCGTAGACCGGGCCTGCAGTGGTCAACCCAAGCCCTAGCATCAGCAGCAGGATCAGCAGCGAGCGCAACATGCAGATCTTGTCCGAGCTCGATGGGCGATAGCCATGGTGGGATACGTAATCATAAGAAATGACCGTAAAAGACCTTTGCAAATGCCTGAAGTTCTGAGTTTTTTACCGAATATCACGCTTTTTGCTATGCTGGCCGCCCCGCGGGACGAGGTAGCACCATGCAATTGATCGATATCGGCGTCAACCTGACCAACAGCAGTTTCCACGACCAGCAGGCGGCCGTCGTCGAGCGTGCCATCGAAGCCGGCGTGATGCAGATGGTGCTCACTGGCACCAGCCTGCAGGTCAGCGAGCAGGTGCTGCAGCTTTGCCAGGAGCTTGACGGCGACGCCCAGCACTTGTTCGCCACCGCCGGGGTACATCCGCACGACGCCCAGTCCTGGGACGGCAACAGCGAGCGCCGATTACGCCAGCTTTTAGGGGAGGCACGCGTGCGTGCCGTCGGCGAATGCGGGCTGGATTTCAATCGTGATTTCTCTCCCCGCCCTCTGCAGGAAAAGGCTCTAGAAGCCCAGTTGGCGCTAGCGGCCGAACTGCGCTTGCCAGTATTTCTGCACGAGCGTGATGCCAGCGACCGCCTGCTGGCCATTCTCAAGGATTATCGGGACCATCTGCCCGCTGCTGTGGTGCACTGCTTTACTGGCGAACGTGAGGCGTTGTTCGCTTACTTGGACATGGACCTGCACATCGGCATCACCGGTTGGATCTGTGACGAGCGCCGCGGAACTCACCTGCATGCATTGGTAGGCAACATTGCCCAGGGGCGCCTGATGCTGGAAAGCGATGCACCTTACCTGCTGCCACGCAGCCTGCGGCCCAAACCGAAAAACGGTCGCAACGAGCCGGCGTTCCTGCCAGAGGTGTTACGAGAGGTGGCGCTGCATCGCAACGAGAGCCTGGAACACTGCGCCAGCCACACCAGCGCGACGGCCAAAGCTTTCTTCAAGCTTCCTTGATGCAGGTCATGACCTGGTCCGATGTTGACGGGCACAATACTGGCACCTTGCCAATATTGTTCCCGCTCAACTCAGAGAAGACCTACCCATGGGTGCCTGGCTTAGCAATGTTTCCCTGAAATACAAATTCTGGGCCGTCAACGCAGTGGCCTTCGTTACCACCTTGTTGCTGGTACTGTATGCCGTGCACCTGGAGCAGCGCTCACGCGCCGACGCTGCCCAGGCTCAGGCGCAAGCGCAAGCCCAATTGCTGGCCGCCTGGCCTGCCGGTCAATCCCTGCCCCCCCTGGCCAACCTGATCTCCTGGCAGCCAGGCCAAACGCCTACCTATGGCGGCGAACCCCTCCAACCACTGGCCAATGGTCAAGGCTGGGTAACATTGCCGGCAGCTTGGGTGCTCGGCGACAACCCAGTGCGCGGCGCTCAGGTGCTGCGCCGTGGCGACCAGCAACTGGCCGTGCTGGCCGCAGCACCCAGCCTGCGCCAAGTGTTTCTCGAGCGTTTCAGCAACTACGCGATCTGCGTGCTCATTTTGATGCTGGCGATGCTTGCCGCCTCGCAGTTGTTGATCCGGTTCCTGCTCAGTCAGCTCAACACGCTCAAGGACGTGATGCTACACGTTGAAAAAACCGGAGATCTGTCAGCCCGTGTGCCACTGGCCAGCGGCGATGAGGTGGGCCAGATGGCAGGCGCGTTCAACGCCATGCAATGCACTTACCACCGCGTGGTCAGCACCGTCGCCCACACCGCCGCCCAGTTGGACTCCGGCGCTGCTCGCCTGGCCGCGAGCATGAGTGAGGTGCGCCACGGCATGCTGGGCCAGCAGAGCGAAACCGACCAGGCCGCCACGGCGATCAACGAAATGTCGGCCACCGTACACCATATTGCCCAGCATGCAGGCGCTACGCGCGATTTGTCGCAGACAGCCGACACCCTAGCCGGTGGCGGCAAGGAAGTGGTGAGCCGGGTACAGGATTCGATCTCCGGGCTCTCCAGCGGGGTCCAGCAAACCGCCGAAATGATCCGCCAGCTTGCCGACGACAGCCAGAAGATCAACAGCGTGGTCGGCGTCATTCACAGTATCGCCGAACAGACCAACCTACTGGCCCTCAACGCCGCTATCGAAGCCGCCCGGGCAGGTGACCTGGGCCGGGGCTTTGCCGTGGTTGCCGACGAGGTGCGCAACCTGGCCAAGCGTGTGCAAACGTCCACGGATGAAATCACCCTTATGGTCACCGACCTTCAAGCTGGCACCCGCGACGCGGTGGAGTTCATGCAGGAGAGCTCATACAAGGCCGACAACTGTGTTCGCCAGGCGCAGGAGGCCGGTGCTGCGCTGGCCGAGATCACCAGCGCGGTGGCACAGATGCGCGAAAGCAACACGCAGATTGCCGTCGCCGCCGAGCAGCAAAGCCAAGTGGCCGAGGAAATGAACCGCGCGGTGGTGAGCATCCGTGACGTGACCGAAGACACCGTGCAGCAGACGGTGGACTCGGCAACCACCAGCACCGAGTTGGCGACCCTGGCCAGTGAACTGAACAGGGCTATCGGCCAGCTGAAGCTATAGTCGCCATAGCCAGCTTCGATTGGCCCCGCTTGCTGGGCCGCACTAAGCTTTGGGCATGACCGTGAGGAACTGCCCATGAGCAAACGACTCCCCAATCTGCACGCCTGGCAATGGCGTGGCTACCATCACAATCACCGGCACCCGGCCAACTTGGTCTTGCACTTGATTGCCGTGCCGCTGTTCATACTGGGTGCGCTGCTGGTGCTGTCCGGCCTGTTCGCTCTCGACCTGGGGCAAATCGCCGTCGGGGTCATTGCTCTCATCGCGGGCTTGGGGCTGCAGCGCCACGGGCACCGCCTGGAGACGGAACAACCCGAGCCGTTCGCCAACCGTAAAGATGCGGTGCAGCGGCTACTCACCGAGCAGTTCATTACATTCCCACGTTTCGTGCTTAGCGGCGCTTGGTGGAAGGCTTGGCGTGAGCGGCACAAGCACAGGCGTTGAAGGTCAGGCAAACACCGTGACTGTCTGGCGGCTCAAGGCCAGCAATTGGCCTTGGGCTGTCCAAAGGGATGCCGCGGCATGCCCATAGCCATCGCGCGCATGCTCGGTTTCAACGTGGTAACGACACCAGTCAAGTGTGGAAAGCTCAGGTGTCGGTTGAATGAACTCTATGGTCCACGTCAAAGTGCTGCCCGCAGCCGGTTGCTTCAACAATGGCAAAACACTCGGTGGCCAAGCATCGACCAAAGCCAGCAAATGCGCCTCGTTGATCTGTTCTGGGGGCACATCGCGCAAGCGTACCCAACCGCCCATTTGCCGTGAGGCGTTGCCACTGAACGGCAAGCCGCCAATCGCCCAGCGCAAGGCTAGATGGCGCATGAACTCTGGGGTTACACCCTTGATATAAGGCAGCTCTGGAGCAGACTCTTCCAGTGGCTTCATTGCAATGGCAGGTGCAGCAGGTACGTCGACTACCGAAGCCCGGCCAGCACCGAAATTGCCCTGCACCAGCGTCACAACCTGGCCGTTCTGCACGGCACGGCCCAGCAGCGTACTAACCGCCTTGCCCTCGCGCAGCACCTCGACCTCGAAACGGATGGGCACGTCGGGGGCCGCTGGGCCGACGAAACTGATGGCCAACGAGCGCACTGGGCGCCCATCGGTGATCATCACGCGCATGCGCTCGTACACCAACGCTGCCATCAGGCCACCGAACACGGCACGCCCCTGGGCCCATTCAGGCGCAATACTGAGCGCATCGGACGTGTCCCGCACCGCATCGAGCAGTTGATTGAAGTTCATCGGCCGGCTCCTGGCTATTGCGTATGGTCCGCCAATACTAGCCAGCAAACTTCGACCAATCAGCCCGCATATCGGTCATTTGCCGGGCTTAAAGCGCTTGAGCGCCGATTGCAGGGCGCCCAGCGTCACATCCGCCCTGCGCTCAGCCTCGTGCAACTCTTGCTCCCAGTCACTGGCGCACGGCGCCAAATCAGAGTGCTCATTGGCCTGCAACAGCCATTGCAAGCGGTCATGCCAGTCGCCAAGGTCGCCCTGGGCCTTCTTCAACAGGCGCCGAAGTGGCTTACCGGCGTGATTGAGTTGCGGATAAGCCTCATCGCCATAGCGCGCGCGCTTGATCAGCAGCCGCACCCGATGGCGGTCGTGCGCTGGGTCGCGCAGCGCCTTGAGCAGCTTGCGCCATTGCTTGACCAAGCGCTTGTCGATACGTTTATCCAGCGACTTGGCCAACCCTTCGCGACCTGCCGCACGCAGAAACAACGGAAACGCATCGATGATCGCCAGCACCCGAGTCAACTGCGCGCTGGCAGCCACGTTGGCAAACGTTGCAGAGCGGCCTTCCAGACGACGTTGCCCTGCCTGGGCAAAGCCGCGCCGGCCAAGCTCGGCGGCCAACACTTCGCGATCGCGCAGCGGTGTGGTCAATTCACCCAGCGATTTGGCCGCCGCCTCCAGCTGCTCTACGCCTGGCAGCCCCCGCAGGGGCCGCAACAGACTGCGCAGGCGTCGCAGCGTGGTGCGCAGGTCATGCAGCGCCTCGCTGTCGGTATCGGCAGCCAGACGCTCACGACAGGCCAGCAAACGCACCTGCAAGGCCAGCACCTGAGCAATGACATGATCGAGCATGGCGGACATATAGCGCTCCCTGATCAGCGCCCGGCGCGCGACTCACGAATATAGAACCGTGCTTTTTCGGCTTTGTTGGTGCAGTTTTCATAGCCCTCGAATTGTTGCTGGGTCTTGGCCCCAGTCAGCAATGACAGCGCCTTGGAATAGCTCACCGCACCGGCAAAGCCCTCTGCCTTGGCCAGGTCCAGTTCCTTCCACGCGGCATCGAGCTGGGTCGCGCAGCTGTCACGGTAGGCCGTCTTACCTGCGCAGCCCGCCAGGGCCAGGGCGATCAGAGGAAGGCAGATCCAGGCTTTCATCGGTATTACCTCGAAGATCAAAAGAGTGGCTTTTCGACGCCTGTGCAACTGAAAAGTGCCCGGCTCGCTATGCTCTGTGTAGCGTAGTTCAGCGCACAGTGGATTGATGCATAGACGGCGATCAGTGCATTGTAGGACCATGCTTGCACAAGCTGGGGAAAGCTCATGAGCAAACGCGTGGCGTTGGTACTGGGATCGGGGGGCGCTCGTGGTTATGCCCACATTGGCGTTATCGAAGAAATCGAACGGCGTGGCTACGACATCGCCTGCATCGCCGGCTGCTCGATGGGCGCAGTCATTGGTGGGATCTACGCCGCTGGCAAACTCGACGAATACCGTAATTGGATCGAAAGCCTGGACTACCTGGACGTGCTGCGCCTTGTCGATGTCAGCTTCCGCCTCGGGGCCATCCGCGGGGACAAGGTATTCGGGCAAATCCGCAAAATCGTCGGCGACATCAACATCGAGCAGCTGCGCATTCCCTACACGGCCGTAGCAGCCGACCTGACCAACCAACAGGAAATCTGGTTCCAGGAAGGTTGCCTGCACCAGGCCATGCGGGCCTCGGCGGCGATTCCCAGCCTGTTTACCCCAGTGATGCAGGGTAACCGCATGCTGGTCGACGGCGGCATCCTCAACCCCCTGCCAATCGTGCCGGTGGTCTCCAGCCACTGCGACCTGATCATTGCGGTCAACCTCAACGCCACCAACCAGAAGCAGTACCAATTGCCGGTGATCGAGCGGCCGCCAGCGTTCAAGATGCGCTTCGATGCGCTGCTCAGTTCACTAGGGTCACGCCTGCCGTTTCGCCGCAAACCTGCCGAAGAACTGATCCGCATCGAGAAGGAAATCGTCGCCGAAGGGCTGGCACCGCCCAACCCGTGGCTTGCCGATAGCGGCGCCCCGCAAGCACAGCAGCCTGCTGCGGCGCCGGAGCGCGAAGGTGCACCCAAGTCGGCGACCGGATCGTTCATCATCGACAACGTCGGGCCTGCGTCGTTGCTTGACCTGATCAACCAGAGTTTCGAAGTGATGCAGACGTCACTGGCGCAGTACAAGATCGCCGGTTACCCGCCAGACGTGCTGATCAACGTGCCGAAACGGGTATGCCGTTTCTTCGAGTTCTACAAAGCGCCGGAATTGATCGCTCTGGGGCGGGAGATCGCGCGGGACACGCTGGATAACTACGAAGGCCAGAAACGCTAGCGGCTAGGCGGCGTTGGTCTATGCGTGACTGAACCTCTTCTTGCACCAATGAAACAGGCCGCTCGATGCGGCCTGTTTCATGATGCAAACACCACTCAGTAGCGGGTGATGTCGGCAGCGCCTTCGAGCTGCTTGCGGTAGGCCGCGAAGTCCTGCTGGCCAGCACGCGATGCCAGGTAACGGCGGATCTGCTGCTTCTCGTCATCGCTGGCGGCAGCGCCCTCGTTCACGCCTTTGAGCTGCAACACCACCAGGCTACCGTCGCCCAGGACTACACTGCCGTACACCGGTTTATCCTTAGCCTGCGGCTTGGCCAGGCGGAACAGTGCCTGCAGCTCGGCCGGATCGATACCGTCCTGGCTGCGGGTTACTGCCTCGTAGGTTTTCCACTGCTCGCCATCGTGGGCACCGGCGGCCGTGATCGAACCGTCGCGCAGACCTGCAATCAGCTTGTCGGCCTTGGCCTTGAGTTCGGCAGTTGCCTTCTCCTTGGCCAGATGCTCGCGAATGTTCTTGGCCACAGCGTCCAGCGGTAGCTGCTCTGGCTTGCGGTGCTCTTTGACTCGCAGCACCACGGTGGTTTCCGGGTCGAGCTCGATGGCGGTGCTGTTGGCACCTTCATCCATGACCTCCTCGGAGAACGCTGCCTGGATCACGCCACGGTTGGCAGTGATGCCCTCGCCGCCTTCACGACCGAACGGGGCCGAGGTGTGTACCTTCAGATTGAGGTCCTGGGCAGGCTGGGCCAGGTCGGACGCCTCGTACGCAGCATCCTGCAGCTGCTTGCTGGCATCGACGTAGCGCTGCTCGACCAGCGGTGTCTTCAGGTCGCGAGTCAGTTTGTCCTTGAGGCTGGCGAAGCTCGGCACCTCTGGCGCCTGCTTGCCAAGGAGCTTGATCAGGTGATACCCGAACTCGGTTCGCACCGGAGCCGATACCTGGCCGTCTTTGAGCTTGTACAGCGCGTCCTCGAACGCCGGGTCGTACACCCCTGGGCCGGCAAAGCCCAGGTCGCCACCATTGCTGGCGGAGCCAGGGTCCTGAGAGAACTCCTTGGCCAGCTTGGCGAAGTCTTCGCCCTTGGCCAGGCGTTGCTCGATTTCATCGGCGCGGGCTTTGGCCTGGGCATCGCTGACCTTGTCGTTGACCTCGATGAGGATATGCGCGGCACGGCGCTGCTCCGCGAGGTTGGCGATTTCCTTCTCGTACTGCGCCTTGAGCTCTTCGTCGGTGACTTTGACCTGGTCGAAGAACGCCGACTTCTTCAGCTCGACGTAGTCGATCACGACCTGATCTGGCGTCATGAACTCTTTGGCGTGCTGGTCGTAGTGCGCCTTGACTTCTTCGTCGCTGACCTTGACCGCGGCCGGGTTGGCCTTGAAGGTCAGGGAGGCGAAGTCACGGGTCTGGTTCTCCAGGCGGGCGAAGGCATCGACCTGCTGATCAGTGACGAAGCTGCTACCGGCAATACCGGTGCGCAGCTGGCCGATCAACATCTCTTCACCGAGCATTTCGCGGAACTGCATACGGCCATAGCCCATCTGGCGGATGACCTGGTCGAAGCGATCGGCACTGAACTTGCCATCAACTTGGAATTCCGGTGTCTGCAGGATGACTTGATCAAGCGCGGCATCCGAGAAGGCAAACTTGGCGTCTTCGGCACCCTGCAGCAGCAGTTTGCGATCGATGAGGCCCTTGAGGGCCGAGTCGCGCAGCAGCTTATCGTCCAGCAGTGCTGGGTCAAAGTCTTTGCCCAGCTGTTGCATCAGCTGGCGGCGCTGCATGTCAGTGGCCTGGGTCAGCTCGTTCTGGCTGATGGTTGAGCCGTTCACCTTGGCCGCATCCTGGCTGTGGGTGGCGGCTTTGAAAATGGCTTCGAAGCCGGTCAACGCCATCAATACGACGATCAGGCCGATGATGGTTTTGGCAATCCAACCTTGTGAATTGTCCCTGATATTTTGCAGCATGCGTCCCCCAGAAACGGCTGTACCACTGCGACGACAACCGCGGAGCGTGGGTAGAATCCTGATAAAAGAAAGGCGCATCCGAGGATGCGCCTTTTCTTAGCAAACGTGTCAGGCGGGAACGTTTGCGACCCGCCATCAGCGTGATCGGACCTGGCCAAGCCGGGCCCGGCTGAAAGAGACGACTTAGTTGACGGCGTCTTTCAGGCCCTTGCCTGCCTTGAAGCCTGGAACCTTGGCAGCGGCGATCTCGATAGCCTTACCGGTTTGCGGGTTACGGCCGGTGCGCGCAGCACGCTCTTTGACCGAGAAGGTACCGAAGCCAACCAGAACGACGTCGTCGCCGTCTTTCAGGGCGCCAGTCACGGAGTCGATCACAGCGTCCAGCGCTTTGCCGGCGGCGGCTTTGGAAATGTCTGCCGATGCAGCGATAGCGTCAATCAGTTCCGACTTGTTCACTCGAAGTCCCCTTATGTCTCTATTGAGTATGTTTCTAAGTATGTATTGAAAAGCTTATGAAACGTGCGCTGGGTGGCCTGTTGACAATAGCGTGCCGCTTTATAGCAAGGCCCCGAAAATACTGTCAAGGAAAGCCCCCCCGTTAAAAACTACTAATGCGTGCTGATTCTTTCCTTCGCATCGCCGTCGCGCTTGTCATCTTTGGCGACAATCTCTGGAGCCACGTCTGGCAAGGGCTCCGGGGCGTATTGCAGCGCAATTTGCAGGACTTCGTCAATCCATTTGACCGGTTTGATCTGAAGATCCTGTTTGATGTTTTCCGGAATTTCCTTCAGATCGCGAACGTTCTCCTCGGGAATGATCACCGTCTTGATCCCGCCGCGGTGAGCAGCCAGCAGTTTTTCCTTCAACCCGCCAATGGCCAGTACCTGACCACGCAGGGTGATCTCACCAGTCATGGCCACGTCGGCACGCACAGGAATTTGCGTCAGTGCAGAAACCAGAGCGGTACACATCCCGATGCCTGCGCTCGGGCCATCCTTGGGCGTAGCACCTTCAGGCATGTGAATGTGCACGTCATGCTTCTCGTGAAAGTCCGCAGCAATCCCCAGGCTGCGGGCACGGCTACGCACGACGGTCTGCGCGGCGGTGATCGATTCGACCATGACATCGCCCAGTGAGCCAGTTTTGATCAACTGGCCCTTGCCTGGAATCACTACCGACTCGATGGTCAGCAGTTCGCCACCCACCTGCGTCCAGGCAAGGCCGGTAACCTGGCCAATCTGGTCCTGCTGCTCAGCCAGGCCATAGCGGAACTTGCGCACGCCGAGCAAGTGCTCGAGCTGATCGCTGGTCACCTTGACCTTGACCTGCTTCTGCCCGGTATGTTCCTTGACCACTTTGCGGCAGACCTTGGCGATCTGACGCTCAAGGCCCCGCACACCGGCTTCGCGGGTGTAGTAACGGATGATGTCGCGAATTGCCGAGACGTCGATGCTCAGCTCTTCGGCCTTCAGACCATTGGCCTTGACTTGCTTGGGCGTCAGGTATTTGACCGCGATGTTGATCTTCTCATCCTCCGTGTAGCCCGGCAGGCGGATGATTTCCATACGGTCGAGCAGCGCCGGCGGGATGTTCATCGAGTTGGAGGTGCACAGGAACATCACGTCCGAGAGGTCGTAATCGACTTCCAGATAGTGGTCGTTGAAGTTGTGGTTCTGCTCGGGGTCAAGCACTTCCAGCAGCGCCGATGCCGGGTCGCCACGCATGTCGCTGCCCATTTTGTCGATCTCGTCGAGCAGGAACAGCGGGTTGCGTACGCCCACTTTGGTCATCTTCTGAATCAGACGGCCAGGCATGGAGCCGATGTAAGTTCGCCGGTGGCCACGAATTTCGGCCTCGTCCCGCACGCCACCCAAGGCCATGCGCACGAACTTGCGATTGGTTGCGGCAGCGATCGACTCGGCCAGCGATGTCTTACCGACACCGGGCGGGCCGACCAGGCACAGTACAGGACCGCGAATCTTCTTCACTCGCTTTTGCACAGCGAGGTATTCGAGGATACGTTCCTTGACCTCTTCCAGGCCGTAGTGGTCGGCGTCGAGGATCTCTTCGGCCTTGCTCAAGTCAAGGCGCACCTTGCTTTGGGCCTTCCAAGGCACCTGAACGAGCCAGTCCAGGTACGACCGGACGACGGTCGCCTCGGCCGACATCGGCGACATCTGCTTGAGCTTGTTGAGCTCGGCCTGGGCCTTGGCCAAGGCATCCTTGGGCAAGCCTGCGGATTCGATGCGCTTTTTCAGCTCTTCGACTTCGTTGTGGCCTTCATCGCCATCGCCAAGCTCCTTCTGAATGGCCTTCATCTGCTCGTTCAGATAGTACTCGCGCTGGCTGCGCTCCATTTGTTTCTTGACCCGGCCACGGATGCGTTTCTCGACCTGCAACAGATCGATTTCGGCATCCAGCAGGGCCAACACATGCTCGACACGGGTCGGCAGGTCGACAATCTCGAGAATTTCCTGCTTCTGCTCGATCTTGAGCGCCATGTGCGCAGCCATGGTGTCGACCAGCCGACCAGGCTCTTCGATGCTATTTAGCGACGACAGCACTTCTGCTGGGACTTTCTTGCCCAGTTGCACGTATTGCTCAAACTGCGACAGCAACGTGCGCACGAAGACTTCCGACTCGCGCTCGGCGGCATCGGCTTCATCGATCAGGGAAACTTCGGCACGAATGTGCCCTTCTACCTCGTTGAACCGCTCAACTGTACCGCGCTGCTCGCCTTCGACCAGTACCTTGACGGTACCATCGGGCAATTTGAGCAGTTGCAATACGGTCGCGACGGTACCGACTCGATACAGAGCATCTTCGCCTGGATCGTCATCAGCCGGGTTCTTCTGGGCCAACAGCAGTATCTGTTTTTCGCCCGTCATCGCGGCTTCGAGGGCTTCGATAGACTTCTCACGCCCCACGAACAGTGGGATAACCATGTGCGGATAGACGACAACATCGCGCAATGGCAAAAGAGGCAAGTCGAGGGTGGTCTTCATGATTTCGCCTCTACAGCGGCCTTATGGCCGGAAACCGGTGGAAATGATGCTTGGACCTAATGTGGGGGCAGGCTTGGGAAATTACAAGCGCTAGGGCAGGAAAAGCAGAAAGGGGCCCGTAGGCCCCTTTCACGTTTGCTGCCAGCACACGGCGTTGACCTGGACTCAGGCGTCCGGTGCGGCCTTGGCTTGCGGCTCGCTGCTCTCGTAGATCATCAGCGGTTGGGAGGTGCCTTCGATGACGCTCTCGTCGATCACTACCTTGCTGACATCCTTCTGCGAAGGAATTTCGTACATGGTGTCGAGCAACACGCCTTCGAGGATCGAACGCAGGCCACGAGCGCCAGTTTTACGCTCCAGAGCCCTGCGCGCGACGGCCTTAAGCGCGTCGGTGCGGAACTCGAGGTCCACGCTTTCCATCTCGAACAGCTTGGCATACTGCTTGGTCAGTGCGTTCTTCGGCTCGGTCAGGATCTGTATCAGTGCCGCCTCATCCAACTCGTCGAGGGTCGCCAGCACCGGCAGGCGGCCGACGAACTCAGGGATAAGGCCAAACTTGACTAGGTCGTCCGGCTCGACTTCGCGCAGCGATTCACCGACTTTCTTGCCCTCTTCCTTGCTGCGTACTTCGGCGCCAAAACCGATACCACCTTTGGTGGAGCGATTCTGAATAACCTTTTCCAGGCCAGAGAAGGCGCCACCGCAGATGAACAGGATGTTGCGAGTATCGACTTGCAAAAATTCCTGTTGCGGATGCTTGCGGCCGCCTTGAGGCGGAACCGAAGCGACAGTGCCTTCGATCAGCTTCAGCAGCGCCTGCTGCACGCCTTCACCCGAGACGTCACGGGTGATGGACGGGTTGTCCGACTTGCGCGAAATCTTGTCGATCTCGTCAATGTAGACGATGCCCATTTGGGCTTTTTCCACGTCGTAGTCGCACTTTTGCAGCAGTTTCTGAATGATGTTCTCAACGTCCTCACCCACATAACCGGCTTCGGTCAGGGTGGTGGCGTCGGCAATGGTGAACGGTACGTTCAACAGGCGTGCAAGGGTTTCGGCGAGCAGGGTCTTGCCCGAGCCGGTAGGCCCGATCAGCAGGATGTTGCTCTTGCCGAGTTCGACTTCGTCGCCCTTTTTGTCACGCTGGTTCAGGCGCTTGTAGTGGTTGTACACCGCTACCGACAGCACCTTCTTAGCGCGTTCCTGACCAATCACATACTGGTCGAGGATACCGCTGATTTCTTTCGGCGAAGGCAATTTGTGCGCGCTGCTCTCGGCCTGGGCTTCCTGCACCTCCTCACGGATGATGTCGTTGCACAGGTCGACGCACTCGTCGCAGATAAATACCGAGGGCCCGGCAATCAGTTTGCGCACTTCGTGCTGGCTTTTGCCGCAGAAGGAGCAATAAAGCAATTTGCCGCTGTCCTCGCCGTTACGGGTGTCAGTCATTCGATCGATCCAATCCGGTAGGCTTGCAACACAAGATGAAGGCAATTGCGGGCTTTTTCAAGTCCGCAGGTGGGCGCTCTATGCACCCACCTGCTCTGGCGCCTGGGATCAGGACGCCAGCTGCCGCTTGTCGTAAACCGAGTCGATCAAGCCGTACTCGGCCGCGCGCGAGGCGCTCATGAAATTGTCACGCTCGGTATCACGCTTGATGGTCTCAAGATCCTGGCCAGTGTGATAGGCCAGCAGCTCGTTCAGGCGTGCCTTGATATTGAGGATTTCCTGGGCGTGAATCTCAATATCAGTGGCCTGGCCCTGGAACCCGCCCAGCGGCTGGTGAATCATCACGCGCGAGTTGGGCAGGCAGTGACGCTTGCCTTTGGCACCTGCGGCCAAGAGGAATGCACCCATGCTGCAGGCCTGGCCGATGCAGATGGTCGAGACGTCTGGCTTGATGAATTGCATGGTGTCGTAGATGGACATGCCTGCAGTCACCGAACCACCCGGCGAGTTGATGTAAAGATGGATATCCTTGTCAGGGTTTTCCGCTTCGAGGAACAGCATCTGCGCCACCACCAGGTTGGCCATGTAATCCTCTACCGGGCCAACCAGGAAGATCACTCGCTCCTTCAACAGGCGCGAGTAGATGTCATAGGCACGTTCGCCACGGGCGGACTGCTCGATAACCATCGGGACCAGGCCGCCTGCGGCCTGGATGTCAGAGCTCTGCTGAATATAAGAATTGCGGGACATGTCCTGCGCTCACTCCCAAATAGTCATGGCTTGATAACGCACAAGCCAGCTCGAAGGCTGGCTTGTGGGGGTTTCCTACGAGAGAAGACTGTTACTCAGCGGCGGCAGGAGCCTGTGCTGGCTTAACGGCATCTTCGTACGAGACCGACTTGTCGGTCACAGTCGCTTTCTGCAGAACAGTATCTACAACTTGTTCTTCCAGCACAACCGAACGAACTTCGTTCATTTGCTGGTCGTTCTTGTAGTACCAGGAGATGACCTGCTCAGGCTCTTGGTAAGCCGAAGCCATTTCTTCGATCATTTCGCGAACCTTGCCTTCGTCAGGCTTGAGCTCGAACTGCTTGACCACTTCAGCGACGATCAGGCCCAGGACCACACGGCGCTTGGCTTGCTCTTCGAACAGTTCAGCTGGCAGTTGCTCAGGTTTGATGTTGCCACCAAACTGCTGAACAGCCTGCACGCGCAGACGGTTGACTTCGTTTTCCAGCAGCGCCTTCGGCACTTCGATCGGGTTGGCGGCCAGCAGACCGTCCATGACCTGGTTCTTGACCTTGGTCTTGATGGCCTGGCGCAGTTCACGCTCCATGTTCTTGCGAACTTCGGTGCGGAAGCCTTCCAGGGTCGACTCTTTGATACCGAACTGGGCGAAGAATTCTTCGTTCAGCTCTGGCAGCACAGGGGCCGACACGCTGTTCACGGTGATGGTGAACTCGGCAGCCTTACCTGCCAGATCAAGGTTCTGGTAGTCCTCAGGGAAGGTCACGTTGACAACGCGCTCTTCGCCCGCCTTGGCGCCTACCAGACCATCTTCGAAGCCAGGGATCATGCGGCCGGAACCCAGCACCAGCTGAGTACCCTTGGCCGAACCACCGGCGAACTCTTCACCGTCGATCTTGCCAACGAAGTCGATGTTGACCTGGTCGTCATTTTGCGCAGCGCGCTCAACGGCCTCGAAGCGGGTATTCTGCTTGCGCAGCACTTCGAGCATGTTGTCGAGGTCGGCATCGGCCACTTCGGCGCTCAAGCGCTCGACGTTGATCGAGTCGAAGCCAGCAACGGTGAACTCTGGGAACACTTCGAAGATGGCAACGAATTCCAGATCCTTGCCCTTCTCGAACGATTTAGGCTCAACAGCTGGAGCGCCAGCCGGGTTCAGCTTTTGTTCAACGATGGCCTCGTAGAAGGAAGCCTGGACCAGGTCACCGAAAGCCTCTTGACGGGCATCGGCTTCAAAACGCTGACGGATCACGCTCATCGGCACCTTGCCAGGGCGGAAGCCCGCGACTTTGGCGCGCTTGGCAGTCTGTTGCAGACGCTTGTTGACTTCGTTCTCGACGCGCTCGGCCGGAACGGCGATGGTCATGCGGCGCTCGAGAGCGGAAGTGTTTTCAACAGAAACTTGCATGGATATTCCTCGTTGCACAGACGTTAGCCGGCGATAGCCCGACTCCAGAATCAAGGGCAAACATTCTAGTGAGTCACGCACCAGAAGTCACCCCACCCGGGACGACGGGAAACCTCGCCGGTCGATTGACTTACATGGCCCACACAATGAAGTGCCAAGCCTCTTTATATAGAGGGCGGCGCAACGCCCGCTGGCATCACGCAGCCGAAATATCTTGTGATACAACAGCCGGTATATTAACGACGACGCCCTATTCGGAGTCGATCTCGTTGAACTGACAGTACGCTTCCCATTCCATGCCCAAGGCTTCAGCCACCTCCCGATGAGTCTCCAGGCGCATGGCCTGCAACTGCTCGGGGCTTTCGGCGATCAACTGCAACGCCAGCTCCCAAGGCTGAACCCCTTGCTCATCAGCGGCATCCTCGAATGCCCACTCAATCTGCTGGGCCTGCTCACGCGCATCCAGCTCGCGAATTTCCTCGAGCAGTTGCGGATTAGCCTCAGCGAAGCGCTGCAGTGCCAGGGCCTGGCGGGCTTCTTTTGCAATCATTGATCATTCCTCTGCCAGCCAAATCCGGGCCGGCGTTTCAACCGGCTGAAATCTAACAGCTTTTATTGGGGTGCCACCAGAGGATTGCAAGGGACAGTTCTTGATGATGGCCGCGCAGCTCACCATTGAAGCCTTGGCGACAGCGGGAACCAGCACCGCACGGCATCCGCTCGACCTTGCAGGCACTACCTTGCTCGATGCATGTACACGACAGAAACAACAAAGGCGCCCGATCTCACGATCAAGGCGCCTTCGAAAAAATATGGGGTGGACGATGGGAATCGAACCCACGACAACTGGAATCACAATCCAGCGCTCTACCAACTGAGCTACGCCCACCATGTTGCGGTGCTGCAATGTTGCGGTGCTGCTTTAAAGAAGCATGGTGCGGACGAAGAGACTCGAACTCTTACAGCTTGCGCCGCTGGAACCTAAATCCAGTGTGTCTACCAATTTCACCACGTCCGCGTAACGCTTAAAACAAAGGCGCCAGATCGTTCAATCAAAGCGCCCTCGTCGAATATGGGGTGGACGATGGGAATCGAACCCACGACAACTGGAATCACAATCCAGCGCTCTACCAACTGAGCTACGCCCACCATATTGCCTTACTTGCTTGCCTAAGCTGCCTAAATGGCGCACCCGGCAGGACTCGAACCTGCGACCATCCGCTTAGAAGGCGGATGCTCTATCCAGCTGAGCTACGGGCGCTTAAGCTTAAAGCCTAACCGAACGAGGCCTTAACAGGTAACTGCTAAATCGCTCATTCTGCCCGACTTCGCCAACCAGTGCTAGGCAGTGCCCGACAAGTGCGGCGAATCTTATAGGCGAGCTTCAGGGCCGTCAACACCTTTATCGAAAAAATTTAAATTATTTAAGGGCTTAGGGCATTTGGCCGACCACTCGCCTTTGCCCTTTAGCGATGACGTGCGAGAATGCGCCCTCTTTATTGTTCCTTTCTCGATGGTTAATCACGCGTCTATGACTGCACACCTAATCGATGGCAAGGCGATCGCCGCCAACCTGCGCAAGCAGATCGCTCAACGTGTCGAGGAGCGTCGCCAGCAAGGCCTTCGCACGCCGGGCCTGGCTGTGATCCTGGTCGGCACCGACCCCGCCTCCCAAGTCTATGTCTCGCACAAACGCAAGGACTGCGAAGAGGTCGGTTTCATCTCCCAGGCATTCGACCTGCCCAGCGCGACCACGCAGCAAGCGCTGACCGAGCTGATCGACCGCCTCAACGACGACCCGGCCGTCGATGGTATCCTGCTGCAACTGCCGCTGCCGGCGCATCTGGATGCTTCGCTGCTGCTCGAGCGCATCCGCCCCGACAAAGACGTCGACGGCTTCCACCCTTACAACATCGGTCGCCTGGCTCAGCGCATTCCGCTGCTGCGCCCCTGCACGCCCAAAGGCATCATGACCCTGCTCGAAAGCACCGGGCAAGACTTGTACGGCATGAACGCGGTCATCGTCGGTGCTTCCAACATCGTGGGCCGTCCGATGGCCATGGAGCTTTTGCTCGGTGGCTGCACCGTAACCGTCTGCCACCGTTTCACCAAGGACCTGGCCGGCCACGTTGGCCGTGCCGACCTAGTGGTGGTGGCTGCGGGCAAACCTGGCCTGGTGAAGGGTGAGTGGATCAAAGAAGGCGCCATCGTCATCGACGTCGGCATCAACCGCCAGGAAGATGGCAAGCTGGTCGGCGACGTGGTCTACGAAACAGCGCTGCCACGCGCTGGCTGGATCACACCGGTTCCAGGTGGCGTTGGCCCCATGACCCGCGCGTGCCTGCTGGAAAACACGCTGTACGCAGCCGAAGTGCTGCACAAGTAACACCGCGCAAATGATAACGGCACCTCAGGCAGGTGCCGTTTTTTTTGCTTGTGATTCAGCGCATGGCGCTGCAAAGGTGTGGTAGCCCTGCACCCCATGCCCATCGTTGCCTTCAATAGGCTCGCCGTTTTCCCGAATTGGAGAACGGCGCCATGTCCCAAGCCCCCTCGCCCCACTTGGCATTCATCCAGCGACGCATGCCTGGATGGCTGCAGTCGTGCACCGCGCAGCAGCGCCAGCAGCTCGAACGACGCCTGCGCGACAGCCATCGCGCCAGCCACCGCCTGCGCAAGCACCTAGCCCGCCTGCAGGCACCAGAGACGTTCTGTAGAGCGCAGCTTGATGAGGCATTGGCTCACTGGTTTGCCGACCGCGAACTCCCTGACGTCGATCAGGGCTGGCTGTGGCATGTGGCACAACGGCGCGGTATGTCATGGCTGGAAGCTGCCATGCTGAACTTCGATGAGGCCGATCAGATTCGCTTGTACCTGCGCAAAGGAACAACTGCCGCTACCGCTATCGATACCGACCGTTTCGTGAAAACCGTACGCAATCTCGACCTCGGCGGCCGTTATCAGACGCATGTGGCCGAACTGCTTGATTCACGCCTGACCCATCAACTGCAACAAGACCAAGATCGCGCAGCCTTCGCTGCAGAGCTGACCCTTGCCCTGCTGCGCGGGCATATCGACAGCCGTGGCGCGACCTTGGGTGAGGCGGCCCTGGCAGGGGCCGAGCAGATCACCCTCCCCGATGGCAGCCAGCGCCGATTGCAATGTTGTTACCTGGCGCTGTTCGACTGCGCGCTGAATGGCCCATTGCTCCTCGGCCTACAAGCGCACGAAGAAACCCAGCCATGCCTGCTTTACCTGCCTGGGCACCCAAGCGAACCAATGCGCCAGTATCCCTCGGTTGCAGCAATGGGCCAGGCGCTCACGCACATGCTGTGGGACGACCACGAACGGCAATTTTTCGTGCGCTACGTAAGCCACGGGCAGCAATTGCAGTTCGCGTTGCGGCTACGTGAAACCCTATTTCCGCGCTACCCCTACCCCACATTGCACTCCGGCACACCGGTGCTCGAGAAAGGCCAACAGGTCAGCTTGATAACCCGGCTGTTCCCCAACCCTCGCCACATTTGGCAAGAGACGCTGGACAAGAATGCACGGCTGGCCTGGAGCGCTTCACCCTGGCAGCAGGACTGCTTCGCTGCACGCGCCCGCACCCAACTCGAACGCAAGCTGCAAGATGCAGCCGACATCGTGGTGCCCACCGCAAAACGTGATGCGCAAGCCCTTTGGGAGCGTATCGAAGGCTGGCTGCAAGCGGGCCTGAATGTGCTGAATATTGCCAGCTTGTTCATCCCCGGCCTGGCGCAGGTCATGCTGGTGGTCGGCGGCGCGCAGTTGGTCGATGAATTCCTTGAGGGGGTGCATGCCGCCAACGAAGAGCAGGCCGACGCTGCATTGGTGCATCTGTTCGCCGTGTTCGAAAACCTCGCGCAATTCGCGGCACTGGGTGCTGCGGGGCGGTTCGCCGAAGCCATTGGACCGTTGCACGAATGGCAGCGCATTGGCAGCGGCGATAGCGAGCGGCTGTGGCATGGCGACCTGTCAGCGTTCGCTCAGGCCCGGCCATGGCCTGCGGAAACTGTGCCAAACGCCGAGGGTCTGCATACCTGGCAAGGCCAGCAGTGGTGGCTGCACGATGGCCAAGCATACCCCCTGCAGCGCGAAGCGAAAGGCGGCTGGCGCCTGGCGCCCGGCAACGGCCACCGCCATCAACCAAGGTTGCTTGGCAACGGCAATGGCAGCTGGCTGCTGGAGCATGAGCAGCCCCTGGCCTGGCGCAGCCCGGCGCTGGGGCGGCGGCTTGGCCTGGCGTGCGAAGGCCTGGACGATACCGCAATGGCAAATGCCTTGCGCAGCAGTGGCTACGATGACGACGCTTTGCGCCGCCTGCTGCTCGATCACCGCCCATTGCCCGCATTGCTGCTCGACACCCTTCAAGCCTTCGGTGCCACTCCCCTGCCGTTGATCGAGGCCGCCGACAGCACCCTGCTGGCCAGGGATTTCCCCTCGCTCAGCCCTCGTGCATGTCATGAAATCCTGGCAACAGCATCAGCGGCCGAGCTTGCGCAGATGAAGCGAACAAGCCGCTTGCCGTTGCCCATGGCCGAACAGGCCCGCCTGTACCTGCGTGAAGCCAGGCTCAACCGGGCACTGGAGCATCTGCGCCAAGCCACGGCCAGGAGCAGCGACCGCGACACCTTGGTGTTTGCCAATCTGCCAAGGCTACCAGGCTGGTCCGGTACGGTGCGCGTGGAGCTGGTCGAGCATGGCAGCCTGATCGCGGCGGCCGGTGAGCAAGGCGCTATAGTCAAACGCGTACAGCGCAGCGCCCAAGGCTATCAACCGCTCGATGCGGCCGGGCAAACCCTGGGGGGACAGGACGAGTTGCTCAACGCCGTCTTGCGCGCCCTGCCTGACAGCGAGCGCGATGCGCTGGGGCTGGCCATTCACGATGCGCCCGCCCTGCGAGACGCGCTGTTCGACCGGGCCTGCGCTAACCGCGAAGCGAGTGCTCGTGATCTGGGCATGGTGCCGGTGCGCCCGCTGTTCAATCCACCCACTCGAATCCCCGGCAGCCAGCGCCTTGGCTATCGACTCAGTGGCCGTGGCAACCCTGCGCAGACTGCCGACAGCCTGTTCGATCAGCTCTACCCGGCAGGCGACCGGCAAGAGCGCCAGTTGCTGCGTCAACGCCTGCAGCATGAAGCAGGCCCTGGGCCAGGTGCTTTTCTACGCCTGCTGGAGCGCCTGCGCGGTGAATATCGACGCCTGGACGACGAACTGCAGAATTGGGTCGAACAGGGCACGGGATCACAACGCACCGCACGCGATCGCCAAGCCCAGCGCATACGCCACGCATGGCGCCGGCAAAACCCCGAAGACTTTGGCGCAGGGCACGATTCCGTCACCCTGGACATAGACGGCGCGCAACTGGAGACATTGCCCGTCTTGCCCGTGCCCCTTTCTCACGTGCACCAGCTTCGCATCATAGGGCTCGCTGATCATGCCAACACCGGGCTGAACGGGTTTATCAGGGCCTTCCCCGAACTGCGCCACCTGGACCTTGAAGATAATGCTCTGCACAGCCTCCCACCAGCATTGGCCGACCTCAGCGAGCTCGAGTCTCTGGATCTTTCGCACAATGTACTCGACCTCTCCCAGGAAGCCGACCTCACGACACTGACAGGCTTGCGCAACCTAGAGCGCCTGAACCTTTCACAGTGCCTGCAGACACTTTCCGCCAGCACCCTACAACGGCTTGCCGACCTCCCAGCGCTGGCCTATCTGCAGGCAGACTTCAATACCCTACAGTTTGAGGCTGCACATTTTCAGGCGCTGCAACGCTGGCCGAGCCTGACCCACCTAGAACTGGGCCACAACCAAATCGTGCTGACAGAGGCAAGCCTCCCGGCTTTGAACGGCCTACACCGACTGCGCTTGTTATCGCTGCGTTACAACCCTCTGGTACTGGCACCAGACTTCAGCGGCTGGACTGCGCTGGAGCAGCTTGACCTGGAGCGTACAGGCATCTTCGAGTGGCCAGCCGGGTTGACCACGTTGATGAACCAGCAGCCGCTCAACCTTCGTGAGATTGACCTGAGCCTCAATGAACTGAGCGATGCCCCCGCCCTGCGCGATACCCTATTCGCGCAGGGGTTGCGCCAAGGTGACCAGCAACTCCATTACGCATTCGACGACAATCCATTCAACGACCTGGCGCTGCAACGCCTGGAAGAAGCTGGGATGCCCGTCATTCAGGACGATGCTGACGCCCAGGAGTGGTCTGCCGGCTGGCCTGCCAGCTTGCGCGAGCATTTGGCCGAATTCTGGGCCGACCCTGACTGGCAGCCGTTGTTCGACCTTTACCAACGCCTGCCCGATACCCAAGCCTATCGCGCCAGCCCGGCTGCCATGGATGCCCGCATGCGCCAAGTGCTGCAGACGCTGGTGGACGCCACCAGGCACGATGAGGCCGGCACGGGTATCGACCAACTGCAGCAACAGGTCCGTGAGTTCTTGGTCGATGCCGGCCAAGCCTGTGTCGATCAGGCCAGCCTGCTGTTTCAACAGGTCGAAACCGACGTTACGCTCTGGCAATCGGTGGCCAACGCAGCGCCCGGTGACGGCCACGAGCAAGTTGCCATCGACAGCGCAGCTAGCCTGATGCGCCAAAGGTTGCTCGACGAGCAGATCGGCCAGATGTTCAATGCCCGGCGCGCACGGCGCCGGGCATTGGGTGAAGCCGGCAATGAAGCTGAGCGGCAAGCCGCGCCAGGGTTGTCCAGCCTCGACGACCTCAGCGATGAGCAACTGACCGAGGCGAATTTCCTACTCGATGAACTCGAAATGGCGCTTTACGCACGCATCCGCCTGCAGCAGCGGTTGCGGCTGCCGCCACAACCGGATGGCATGCGCTTCGAGTATCTGGCGCGCCTGAGCGACATTACTTTGCAGCGCCTTGAGCAGACTGTGTGGTCGCAAGCCACTGCCGATCGCCTCCAGGCCTGGGCGGGCGACCAGCCCTTCTGGCAACGCTGGTTGCAGCGTCTACGCCCCCAGGCGTTTCAACTGTTCGACCTACAGTGGGAAGGTGCCTCGCAATACTTCGACTCGCTCAATGACAGTGCAGCGCCTAGCGGCGCTTACACCGGCCCTGAGGTGCCACAGGCGTACATCGACAATTTGGAACAGCACATTGAGCAGATTGCCTGGCGCCACGCCAGTGCGTTGCAACATGTCGATCTGACCGGCGACAGCGCTCTCTACCTGAGGGCCTCGCAGCTGTTACTGCAAAGCCGCGAACAGGCGCGCGAGGCTCTGCTGCGTACATTGACTGTGGCCTTGAGCGAGGCCAACCCACACGTCTTCTCCCCCGGCGTGTGACCGCTCACCCCGTGTCAAAAGTCGGCACGGGGTGCCCCATCCCGAAAACTTGGCAAGCCCATTGCAAATCCCCGGCAGGCCTTGGTCAAGCTGTCGGCGGCAGGCACCCGCGACTGTCTGCGTGCACCGAAGTAGAGCTGCTGCATGACTAATGCCCCACAACTGGTCAGACCGGTAAGGCCAAAATGTCTTGCAATGTCGGATTTTTCGCGGTTTTATGATCTGGCGCTGAACAAACCGGTAAGACCACAATAATTAAGTCCTGCGCTCTTTCGCCCCGTGCGGCACCGAAGCAAGGACACCGATCTGAGATCCCTCCCATGCTCAAATGGTGCTCGCGTTCGATCTTCCTGCAAGTTGTGCTCGGCCTTGTCCTCGGCATCGCCTGCGGCCTCAGCTTCCCCGAAATGTCCCTACAGCTAAAACCACTCGGCGACGGCTTCATCAAGCTGATCAAGATGCTCATCGGCTTGATTGTGTTCTGCGTGGTGGTCAGCGGTATATCCGGTGCTGGTGACCTGAAGAAGGTCGGGCGCATCGGCCTGAAATCAGTGATCTACTTCGAAGTGCTGACGACCATCGCCCTGGTCATTGGCCTGGTGTTCGCCTTCAGCAGCGGCATCGGCAGCGGGGCCAACATCCATCTCGACCAGCTTTCCAGTGCCGATGCCAGCAGCCTGGCCGAGCGCGGGCAGCACATACACGGCGCGACTGCGTTCTTCATGGACCTGATTCCGACCTCGGTGGTCGGTGCCTTCGCCGACAACAACATTCTCCAGGTGCTACTGTTCTCGGTGCTGTTCGGCAGCGCCCTGAACCTGGTCGGCGAAGCGGCGGCCGGTATCTCACGGCTGATCAACGAACTTAGCCATGTGATCTTCCGCATCATGGGCATGATCGTGCGCCTGGCGCCGATTGGGGTGTTCGGCGCCATCGCCTTCACTACCAGCAAATACGGCCTGGAATCGCTGCAGCACCTTGGTGGCCTGGTGGCGCTGTTCTACCTGACCTGCGCCGGCTTCGTACTGATCGTGCTGGGCACCGTGATGCGTGTGTCGGGCCTGAAACTGCTGCCGCTGATCAAGTACCTGCGTGAAGAGCTGACCATCGTTCTGGGTACCGCCTCGTCTGACGCGGTGCTGCCGCAGATCATGCGCAAACTGGAGCACCTGGGTATCGGTAGTTCCACTGTTGGCCTGGTAATCCCCACCGGCTATTCGTTCAACCTCGACGGCTTCTCCATCTACCTGACCCTGGCGATCGTGTTCATCGCCAACGCCACCGGCACTCCACTGGAAATGACCGACCTGCTGACCATTCTGCTGGTGTCGTTGGTGACCTCCAAGGGCGCCCATGGCATCCCAGGCTCGGCACTGGTGATCCTCGCCGCGACCCTGACCGCTGTGCCGGCCATTCCGGTAGTGGGCCTGGTGCTGGTGCTTGCGGTGGACTGGTTCATGGGCATTGGCCGTGCACTGACCAACCTGATTGGCAACTGCGTGGCAACCGTGGCCATTGCCCGCTGGGAGAAAGACATCGACCTTGAGCGTGCGCAGAATGTGCTCGATGGCAAACCTGGTTTCGCCGTGCCACGCAAGCATAACCCCCATCAACAGGAATTCTGAGCCCATGTGGCCGGCGCTGGCGCCGGCCCTTCAAGGAGCGAACCGTGATCAGTTCATCGACCGTCGTCAACTCTGTGGTTGAGAAGCTACGCACTGCCCTGGCCCGCGGCCAGTGGCGCCGCGGCGAAATGCTGCCCGGCCAGCGCGAACTGGCCGAACAACTGGGCATCAGCCGCCCTAGTCTGCGCGAAGCCGTGACTGTGCTGGAAACACTGGGTCTGGTGCGCTCGCTGCCCGGCAAAGGTGTGTTGGTGCTCGATGCCGAAACAGTCGTACACGACCTGCCTGTCGAAAGCGCGGCGCAGGCCAGCCTGGCCGATGTATTGGAGCTGCGCTACACCCTTGAGCCGTTCATCGTCGGCTTGGTCGCGCAGTCGGCCAATAACCAGGAGATAGGCCAACTGCGCCTGACCCTGATGGACATGCGCGAGGCACTGGATGCCGAGGACAGCGAGGCAGGGGCCAAGGCCTACATCGCGCTTCACGAAGCCTTGTTCGCCCTGACCACCAACCCGATCTTCCAAAGCGTGGTGCAGCAAACGGGTGATGCCCTCAAGCAAAGCGCAAGCATGCTGCGCAACTCGCCTGAACACTTGGCCGCCCGGCTCAAGGAAAACGAAGCCGTGGTGCGCGCCATTCGCGAGCGCAACAGCGCCCTGGCCAGCGCCCAGATGCGCCAACACATCCTCGCCGAGGGCCAGCGCATGGGCATAGAACTCAATATCCCGGACGACCAGCCCGGCCAATGACCCCAGGAGAGCGACCATGACCGCCTGTGCCCAAGCCGCCCCCCAACTGCCTGCCCTGCTCGCCGTCGGCGAAACGCGCCTTTCGGCCGAGCAGATCTACCCGCGCCTGTTCGATGCCATCCTCGAACAGCGCCTGCCGCCGGGTAGCCTGCTTCCAGAGCAGGCACTGGGTAATGCTTTCGGGGTCAGCCGCACCGTAATCCGCCGGGTGCTAGGGCGCCTTTGCGATCAGCAGGTGGTGGTGCAGCGCCCAAGCCACACTGCACACCTGGCCGCCCCCGACCCCGAACAGGCCCGCCAGGTGCTCAGCGCCCGGCGCCTGGCCGAAACCACCCTGATCAGCCTGGCGGCGCAGCGCGCCAAGCCCACGCAGATCCGCCAGTTGCGTCAACTGGTGGAGCGCGAGCGCCAGCACCATGAACGTGGTGAGCGCTGCGCCGCCATCCGCCTGGGTGGGGAGTTTCACCTCAAACTGGCCCAGGTTGCAGCCAACGCACCGTTGGCACGTTTTCTCAACGGTTTGGTGCCGATGACCTCATTGATCATCGCCCGCTATGAATCGCCGTGTTGCGAGCACTGTGCTTGGGAAGAACACGCGGCGATCATCGATGCCGTGGAGGCCGGTGACGCCGAGGCCGCCCTTGCGTTGATGCATGATCACCTCGACCGCCTGGAACACAAGCTGGACTTCGACTGACCAATCCCCGGGGCTGCAACGCAGCCCCCCCCGCGCCCCTAGCCCCGACTTTCCCGAGACAC
>NZ_JBJJLN010000049.1:0-32617 GCF_046230725.1 Pseudomonas sp. KCJK9000
AAAGGTCACAACAATAATGGGCCCCTTACCCCCCCACCCAGACCCCAGGAGCGCTTATGAGCTTCTTCGCTGCCCCGCCCACCGTGGAAACCACGGTTTTTACCCGCCTACCTGACAAATTTCGCGACCCGCGACCTACTGCCTGGGCCAATGCCAACCGCCAAGGCCGAGCCATCGACTCGTTCCTGGAAGGCCCATCGTTCGATCGTCAAGGGCGCCTCTACGTCACCGACATTCCCAACGGCAGAATTTTTCGCATCTCACCGCAGGGCGACTGGGAAATGGTCTGCCAGTACGATGGCTGGCCCAACGGCCTGAAAATTCACCAGGACGGGCGCATCTTCATCACCGACTATAAGCGCGGGATCATGCAGCTGGACCCAGAGACCGGCGCCATCGAGGCCGTGCTCGACTCGGCAGGTTCCGAAAGCTTCAAAGGGGTCAACGACCTGGTATTCGCACCCAACGGCGACCTGTACTTCACCGACCAAGGCCAGACTGGGCTGCAGGATGCCAGCGGCCGCGTCTACAAGCTTGATGCAAGCGGCAACCTGACCTGCCTGCTGAATACCATCCCCAGCCCCAATGGCATCGTCTATGACCCACACCTCAACCACCTGCTGGTGGCAGTGACAAGGGCCCAGCAGATCTGGCGCATCCCGCTGGGCAACGGTTCGATCGTTGGTAAGGTAGGTGTCTTCGCCCAGTTGCACGGCGGCCTTGGCGGGCCTGACGGCCTGGCGCTCGATGCCAACAGCAACCTGTACATCGCCCATACCGGATTCGGCTCGGTGTGGAAGCTGTCGAAAGTCGCCGAACCCTTGCAGCGCATCGTTTCGTGCGCAGGCATCAGCAACACCAACCTGGCCTTCGGCGGCGGCGACGGGCAGACCTTGTACATCACCGAATCGGAAACCGGCAGCATCCTGCAGGTACGCACCACTGCGCCTGGGCTGCCCATGTATTCCCACAGCTGACCCAGCCCCCCCCTGCCAGGGCACACAAAAACTACAAAAGAGTGACGACATGACCCACGAAAACCCCGCAGCCCAGGCGCCGCTCAGCGACGCCGAGGGCGAACGCCTGATGCGCCGCATATTGTGGCGCCTGGTGCCGTTCATTTTTATCTGCTACGTGATCAGCTACCTGGATCGCACCAATGTAGGCTTCGCCGCCATCAGCATGAACCAGGACCTGGGCCTGACCGCAACGATGTTCGGCTGGGCGGCCGGCCTGTTCTTCTTCGGCTATTTCATGTTCGAAATCCCCAGCAACCTGCTGATGCAGCGCTTCGGCGCGCGGGTATGGATTGCGCGGATCATGATTACATGGGGGTTGATCTCCATGGCGACTGCCTTTGCCACGGGGCCGATCAGCTTCAGCATCGCGCGCTTTTTGCTAGGGCTTGCTGAAGCAGGCTTCACACCGGGCGTGTATCTGTACTTCACCTACTGGTTCCCGGGCAAATGGCGGGCAAAAGCCACTGCAGCGTTCCTGCTGGGTATTCCTGTGGCCAACATCGTTGGCTCACCCCTGTCTGGCTGGTTGATGCAGCAACATGACGTATGGGGGCTGAAAAACTGGCAACTGCTACTGGTCACCGAATCGATGCCAGCTGTGCTGCTGGGCATCGCGTGCCTTTTCATCTTGGTCGACACCCCTGCCAAGGCCAAGTGGCTGAGCGTGCGCGAGAAAGCGTGGCTCAACCAGCGCCTTAGCCAAGAGCAGCAGTCGATTGGCGCATCCCACGGCAACACACTGCGGGCTGCTTTGACCAACCCCAAGGTGTTCACCCTGGCAGCCATCAATTTCTGTTGCATCGTCGGTTCGATCGGCATAGGGATGTGGCTACCGCAGATCATCAAAGGGCTGGGCATCGATAGCGGCATTGTGGGCTTTGTGGTTGCACTGCCCTATTTGGTTGGCGCCCTGTGCATGACCATCTGGGCACGCCTGGCCAACCGCAGCACTCATCGCCTGCCTTACGTGGTCAGCGCCTTGGGCTTGGCCGCGGTGGCCTTGGTAGCAGCCGCCCTGCTCGACCAGCCAGTGCTGAAAATCGCCAGTTTGTGCGTGGCAGTGGCAAGCATCCGGTCATTCCAGGCCACGTTCTGGGCCATACCCTCGACCATCCTGACCGGGCGCGCCGCCGCCGGGGGCTTGGCGATGATCGTTTCGATCGGCAACCTGGGCGGCTTCACCGGCCCGTTCCTGATAGGCCTTATCAAAGACAGCACTCAGAGCTTCAGCATGCCCTTCTTCGCCGTGGCATCCATTCTGCTGGTAGGCACCTGCCTGATGCTCTGGCTAGGCGACCCGGCAAAGAAACAGACTCTGCAAGGCCAAGGCCAGCCGGCCTGACGCTCAGCCACCACGGCGCGTGCTGTATTGCCCCAACAACCCCACTACCAGCACCCCGCCAGCGACCCCCAAGGTCGCTGGCGCCCCCCAGCGTGCCGCAACCAAGCCCGCAGCCATACCGCCCAAGGCCTCGAAACCAAAGCGCATGGCGATATAGAACGCGATCACCCGCCCACGCAGATGGCTGGGGGCGCCACTTTGCAATTGCATGTTGGTGCTGACGTTGCTAAGCGTGATACCAAAACCCAATACACCCAGCGCAAACAGTGCCAGTGGCAGTGCTCCGGCCATACACAAGCCGAGCAGCGCAAACGCGCACAGCAGTGCTCCTGCATCGGTGAATTGCCGCAGACGAGACAAGGCACCCCCGAACGCCAGCACCAGCGTAGCCACGAATGCGCCAGCGCCAGCCGCCCCCCATAACCAGCCCAGCACTCGCGCATCACCAGCGAAAACAGCCCTGGCCAGGATGGGCAACAATGCTGCGTAGCAGGACGCCAGCAGGTTGACCATGATCACATTGACCAGCAACTGGCGAACACTGCGGGTTTGCCAAAGATACGCCAGCCCTTCGCGAAACACTTGGGCAGTCGAACCACTGGCTCTGGGGGCAGCTGTGCCGCGCACCTTCAGCAACCCCCCCAGCAAGGCTAGAAAAGCCACAGCTGTGAGGGCGAAACAGGCGGCCTCACCAGCCAGCGCAATCAGCCCACCAGCCAGTGGCGGGCCCACAAACCGCGCGGCATTGATCAGCATGGCATTGAGCACTAGCGCATTCGGGAGGTCGGCTGGATCGTCGACGAAACTGCCGATCAGTGCCTGGCGCAAGGGCGTTTCCAAAGCATTGAGCAAGCCGAGCAACAACGCCATGGCCGCAATGAGTGGACCGTCGATCAAGCCCAGCCAAGTAGCGACCGCCAGTGCCACGGACTGACCGATAAGGACCATTTGCACGATGATCAGCAGCCGACGCTTGTCGTGGCGGTCGATCCAGGCGCCGGCCAAAGGACCTATCAGCAGTTGCGGGGCCAGCGATAGAAAGGTGATCAACCCAAGCAAGACGGCAGAACCAGTCAAGTGATACGCAAGCCAGGCCAACGCAACCTGCTGCACCCACTTGCCCAGCGTAGAAACACCCTGGCCGACGAAATAGATCTGAAAGTTGCGATGAGCCAACGCCCGCACAGCGGCGGGCCAGCGTTTGCGATGCGGTGAAGATGAATCGTACAAGTCTGCGAACCTCAATAGACCCGCGACCGGCACCGAGCTTTCAGCCACTGCGCACCCCATCGCAAGGTGCGCAGCGCATGGAAGATCAGCCTGGAAGCAGGCAGCCTTTTTTCTTCAAGGAGTCCAGGACCCAGGAACGGTCATTGGTACCTTGGGCAATTTTTTCCATCTGTGCGGTTTCGGCAGTGTGCTTGGCGGTGGCCGCGGCATATACCTCAGCGACATGGTCATAAGGCACGCACAGCAGGCCATCGTCATCACCAATCATCAGGTCGCCTGGCTGGACCACCATACCATCAATGGCAATCGGCACGTTGATCTCGCCAGGGCCGTCTTTGTAAGGGCCACGGTGCGAAACCCCGGCCGCGAACAACGGGAAGTCACCCGCGCTGATATTGGCAGCATCGCGGATGGCGCCGTTGATCACGATGCCGGCCACGCCACGCTTGACTGCGTAAGCCACCATCATTTCGCCGATCAGTGCATTGGTCAGATCGCCGCCGGCATCGACCACGATCACGTCACCTGGCTGAGCAATGTCGAGCGCGTAGTGCAGCATCAGGTTGTCACCTGGACGCGCCTTGACAGTCACCGCCGGGCCGCACAGCACCCCTTCTCGGTGCATAGGACGCAGGCGGGCACCGCCTGCCGTCATGCGGTTCATCGAATCGCTGACATTGGCAACCGGCACCTCGCGGTACCGTGCAACCCACTCATCGCCGACTTTACGTGCGCGCTCAAGCACTTGGAAGCCAATGCTCATGTGACATACCTCTATTGGATTTATTCGATGTCATCGACTGCTGCCGAATCTATTTTTAGAATGTCATTTCATAAATGTCGTTGCAATCACTTTTTACACGCGCCAGATGCGTTATATCGTTGGCTGAAATTTTATTATTGCAACAGCGTTTCATTATGCTAGGGTTCCAATCATGCCGCTATGGCGGCTGACTGCCCCCACAAGAACAAGGTATTCACGATGTCACGAACCATTGTGCTGACCGGCCCCGAGCTCGCTGCTGAGGCTATGAACCTGGCTGCCGAACAAGGCATTAGAATCGTTCCCACCACCCCGTACCTGCCGGCCGAAGAGCTGGAAGCCATCATTCGCGCAGAGCAGCCCGATGCCATCGTGGTCCGCCAGGGCGCGTTGACCCGCGCCATGATCGACGCTTCGGCTAACCTGAAGGTGATCGCCAAGCACGGTGTGGGCTACAACACCATCGATATCCAAGCCGCTGCAGACCGCGGCATCCCGGTCTCGATCGCCGTAGGCGCCAATGCGCAGTCTGTGGCAGAGCTGGCCTTCGCGTTGATGTTCAGCGTGGCCCGTCAAACCGCATTGCTGGATGCGCGTATGCGTGATGGGCACTGGGACAAATCCTCGGCCAACGGCATCGAGCTGGCTGGCAAAACCTTGGGCCTGGTTGGCTTAGGGTCCATTGGCGGTATCCTCATGGACCTGGTGGCGCCACTGCGCATGAAGGTCAAGGTATTTGACCCCTACCTCAAACAGCTCCCGGAGCGCCCGCACGTCGAACGTGAAGCGGATTTCGATCGCCTGCTCGCTGAAAGCGATATCATCAGCCTGCATTGCCCGCTGACCGAGACCAATCACAACCTGATTGGCGCAGCCCAGCTTGAACGTATGCGCCCCAGCGCCATCCTGATCAACACTGCCCGTGGTGAGCTGATCGACTCCAACGCTTTGGTCAAAGCGCTTAGCGAGCGACGCATCGCCGGTGCTGGCCTTGACACCTTCAGCCCCGAACCGCCGCCTGCCGACAGCCCGCTGTGGGGCTTGCCCAGTTTGGTTGCCACCCCGCATGTGGGCGCCAATACCAGCGAGGCCCGTGACCGGGTGGCCCTGGTGGCATTGAACCAGATCCTGGATGTCTGGGCGGGCAAAGCTCTGGACCCGCGCTGCGTGGTCAATCGCCATCTGTTCGCCAGCTGATTGCATGCCCCGGCTGCCCCCGTGCGCCCGGGGGCCTTCACTACGCGTCACTCCAGAAAAACAACAATTGGAGAGCATCATGAATTCAGCAACGTCCTTGCCGGATGAACTCGAACGCAGCACCATGCGCCGTGTCGCCTGGCGCCTGCTGCCTTTTCTGATCATCTGCTACCTGATCGCGATCATCGACCGCGGCAACATCGGCATGGCCTCGCTGCAGATGAACGAGGACCTGCAGCTCACGGCCAAGGTATTCGGCTTCGCCAGCAGCCTCTTCTTCTTTGCGTACTTTCTGGTCGAAGTACCCAGCAACCTGGCCATGCAACGTTACGGGGCCCGTATCTGGATCGCCCGCATCATGATCACCTGGGGCCTGATCTCGGCAGGCACAGCCTTCGTTCAGGGCTCCAATTCCCTCTACGTAATGCGGTTTCTGCTGGGCGCAGCCGAGGCTGGGTTCTTCCCAGGCGTCCTGCTGTACCTCACCTACTGGCTGCCGTCGGCTTACCGGGCACGGATGGTGGCGCTGTTCATGGTGGCAATTCCTGCTGCGAATTTCATCGGATCGCCGCTGTCGGGCTTGCTGCTGAGCCTGGATGGCTGGATGGGCATGCGCGGCTGGCACTGGCTGTTCATCCTCGAAGGTATCCCTGCCGTCTTTCTAGGTATCGCCTGCCTATTCGTCCTCACCGACCGCCCCGAGCAGGCCAAATGGTTGACTGACGAGCAACGCGGCTGGCTCACCAAGCGCCTGGCGGATGAGGCATCGAAGAAAACCGCCATTGGCCATATCTCGTTGTGGAAGCTGCTGCGCCACAAAGATATCTGGGTATTGGCGCTGATCTATTCGGGCGCCTCGGCTGCTGGCAGCACCATGAGCGTGTGGGCTCCTCAACTGCTGAAAACCTTCGGCCTGAGTGCCATGGAAATCGGCATGGTCAATGCCATTCCTTACGGCATCGCATCAGTGCTGATGATCATCTGGGGCCGCAGTTCTGACCGTACCGGCGAGCGTCGCTGGCACACGGCAATGACCATGCTGCTGATCGCGGCAGGGCTGCTGATGACGCTGTTCACCTCGTCGCTACCGGCGACTGTGGTGATGCTGACCATGGTGCTGGTGGGTGCGTATTCGATGAAAGGGCCGTTCTGGGCACTGGTATCAGGCTGGTTGTCATCCTCTACCGCCGCAGCTGGCCTTGCTGCCGTAGGCGCCATGGCCAACTTGATCGGGGGAGGTCTGATGGTCAATGCCTATGGTGCGATTCACGACGCCACCGGCAGCTACGCCTTGGCGCTGATGCCCTTGGCCGCACTGTGCTTGGTTGCCGGGGTGGCCGTACTGGTGATCGGCCGCAAGCGCCAACACCAACAAGCTGAAACGGCCGGAGTCGTCGGCGCGAAATAATCCGTAAGTGCAGCACCTCGATGCCCACTTCCTGCCTCAGGAATGTGGGCATCGTCGTTTCACGGCATCACACTCGGCAAGATCCATGTCGAGCTTTCGTCATCGAACCCTCTTAGGCGCCTATCTGAACGGCTGCAGATCGGGCCACATGCAGGCGGCCTGCCCAACACTTGGCCATCGATTTGTGATCTCTGCCGCCGCGCTTGCGTCTGAGATCCTACCCCGGCAGTCATGCTGGGAAGTGACAAGAGAGCCCGCCATGCAAACGCTGTTGAACGAGATTCTCGAAGAAGTACGCCCCTTGATCGGCAAGGGCAAAGTCGCTGACTACATACCCGCTCTGGCCGACGTGCCGGCGCAGCAACTGGGCATTGCTGTCTACGGCAACGATGGCAGCTACCACTGCGCAGGCGACGCCTTGATACCGTTCTCGGTGCAGAGTATTTCCAAGGTCTTCAGCCTGGTCCAGGCGATCGGCCATTCAGGCGAAGCCATTTGGGAGCGACTGGGCCACGAGCCCTCGGGTCAACCTTTCAACTCCTTGGTACAGCTGGAGTTCGAACGCGGCCGCCCGCGCAACCCTTTCATCAATGCCGGCGCACTGGTGATCTGCGATATCAATCAGTCGCGCTTCGCCGCGCCCACCCTGTCGATGCGCGATTTCGTAAGGCGGTTGTCGGGTAACCCGCATATTGCAATCGACGCACGCGTGGCCGATTCGGAATACCAGTTCCGCGCGCGTAACGCGGCCATGGCTTACCTGATGCAATCATTCGGTAACTTTCACAACGAAGTCGAAACGGTACTGCGCAGTTACTTCAGCTACTGCGCGCTGCAGATGAGCTGCCTGGACCTGGCGCGCGCTTTCTGCTTCCTGGCCAACGACGGGTTCTGCAAGCACAGTGGCGAGCAGATCCTCACCCGGCGTCAGACTCAGCAGGTGAACTCGATCATGGCCACCAGCGGGCTTTATGACGAAGCCGGTAACTTTGCTTACCGGGTGGGCTTGCCCGGCAAAAGCGGCGTGGGGGGTGGGATCGTAGCCATCGTTCCGGGGCAGTTCACCGTGTGTGTCTGGTCGCCTGAGCTGAACTCGGCAGGTAACTCCTATGCGGGCATGGCCGCGCTGGAGCTGCTCAGCTCGCGCATCGGCTGGTCAGTCTTCTGACGCTGGCCGCAAGGGTCAGGGTTCGAGGCGCAATCCCCCCATCAAGCAAAAGCACATTGTTGCAGGAGCGGATTCATCCGCTCCAACAGGCCTATCGGCAATGGACGCTCTGAGCTGCGCCCGTTGCGCGGCGGTCAGCGTGATGACACCGACATAGCCACCCAGTCTGCACGGCTCATCTCCCATATTTCGACGGCCATCTGCCCAGCCACGAAGTCGCCTTCCCTGACGCCTACCAAGCGCATGCCCTCATGTTCCGACACCTTGCGTGATGCGTGGTTGGCAACCGCTTTGGGAACCTGCATGACCGGGCGAGCCAGGGTCTGGAACCAATACGCGTTGATAGCCCTGCAGGCCTCGCGCATGTAGCCCCTGCCCCACCATTGTGGTGCGAGCCAGAATCCCCTGTTGTTGCCCGGCTGGTCATACAAACTGATGCTGCCCAGGGTGCAATCGGCATCGTCGCGCATGCGGATCATCCAATGCCACTCACGTCCCTCTGCCATCCCCCGCAGCGCGACGTCTCGTACGTAGGTCAATGCCCCATCATCGGGATACGGCCATGGCACACGCCGATCCAGATAGCGGACAACCTCCCAGCAAGGGAAGAGCTGCTGAATGGTGTCTGAGTCCTCCAGCTGCAGCGGCGTCAATAGCAGGCGGTCTGTAGTCAATGTTGCAAAGCGATCCATGTCGGTCGTTCCTGGCCATCCGTGTGAGGTTTCGATTATGTGTACTGAAGTTTTATTGTGTCGATCGTTTCGCGGCTGGCCAATCTGAACCTCCGCTGCGGGCAATGGATTCAGCTAGGGGTGCGCCAAGCACCCGATCAATAGCTGAATTTCAACGCAAGCTCGCAGTCTCAAAAGCACACAGCCTCCGAGTACGCACCATGATCAGGTTAGCCTTACGCATCGGTTTGGTCGGCGCACTGCTAGGTCTGTTGCTGGGCTGTTCACCTCTGAAAGTGTTGAACCTCCTTACCCCAGACGGCACCTACACCAAAGCATCCAACCTCAAATATGGTAACGACCCACGCAACCAACTGGATGTGTACACGCCCGTCAACCTCACTAGCGACGTACCGGTGGTGGTTTTCTTCTATGGCGGCAGCTGGACCCGCGGCTCACGCAGTGACTACGGTTTCGTCGGTGAGGCTCTGGCAGCGCGTGGCATCGTTGCCGTGATAGCCGATTATCGCCTCTACCCGCAGGTTCACTATCAGGGCTTTCTCGAAGACAGTGCGCAGGCGGTTGGCTGGACCCGCCAACATATCCACCAATACCGTGGCGATCCCAAGCGGCTGTATGTGATGGGGCATAGCGCAGGCGGTTACAACGCCGCCATGATCGCTCTAGACCCTCAATGGCTGGCAGCGGTGAACATGCAGCCGTCAATGCTCAGTGGCTGGATCGGTCTAGCCGGGCCTTACGACTTTCTGCCCATTGAAAACCCAGAAGTGAAACCGATTTTCTTTTTCCCGGACTCCCCACCGGACTCCCAACCGATCAACCATGTTGGCCCCAATTCGCCCCCTGCCCTGTTGATGGCGGCGCAGGACGACTCGCTGGTCAATCCCCAGCGCAACACCGCAGGCATGGCTCGGCGCTTGCGAGAGCAGGGTGTGTCGGTGCGCGAACTCTATTTTTCCAAGCCTGGGCACGGGACATTGGTGGCAGCGTTCGCGCGCCCGATGCGTTGGCTGGCGCCGGTTTTGGACGAAGTGGTGACATTCATCAATGCGCAAGATCCAGCGCCGATAGATTCTCACGAGCGATGAGGCACTGTGCCCAGGCTACGTTACAGCGCGCCAACGCCTGCGTTGGCGCGGATTAGCTTTGTAGCGAACGCAGCCGATAATTTTTTCTCTTTGAGTGCATCCAACCCTGGCGCTGGCGGGTATTGCTAATGGGCGGCTTGAGACCGCCCTGCCTAATGACCTGTCAGGAGCACTCCCAATGACTCGCAAACTTTCTGCCTGCCTGCTTGCCTTCAGCCTCACCCTGGCGTTGCAACCCGCACATGGCCAAACCGCGCTGCCAGATGCGGTCAAAGTGCCGGATGGCCATCGCGTTCTGCTCGAGACTGTCGGCGTCGGCGAGGTCACTTATGAATGCCGCGACAAGAGCAACAGCCCCGGCCAAACCGAATGGACCTTCGTCGGTCCCAAGGCCGTGCTCAATGATCGTGCCGGCAAGCAGGTAGGCGAGTACTTCGGCCCACCCGCCACCTGGCAGGCCAAAGATGGCTCGAAGGTCACCGGCACTCAGCTTGCGGTAGCGCCAGCGGACAAGGGCGCCTTGCCCTACCAATTGGTCAAGGCCAACCCTGCCGAAGGCAAAGGCGCCATGCAGGGCGTGAGCTATATCCAGCGCCTGGCCACCCGCGGCGGCGTGGCTCCAGCCAGTGACTGCACCGTACAAAACAAAGGTGCCAAGCAGGTGGTGCAGTACCAGGCCGACTATGTGTTCTGGACACATAAGTAATACGTTGAACAGACACCTTGCGATTGTTCATCTACGCTCGTTGGCAAGCCCCCGGCTTCAAGGCCGGGGCACCTTGCATGACACAAGGAAGCCACAGACGTTGAACTCGCCGGTCACCCCTTTTGACTTCGGTCGTTGCCTGCAGGCCTGTGCACAGGGCGACCGACGAGCCCTGCAAGCGCTATACGACCACGAAGGCGCGCGGCTACTGGGCGTCGCCCGGCGTATCGCCCGTGACAATGCAACTGCTGAAGACATCGTCCACGATGCTTTCATCCGCATCTGGACCCGTGCTGGTAGCTTCGACCCTGCGCGCGGTTCGGCACAGGGCTGGATCTACAGCATCGTGCGCCACTTGGCCCTCAACGCCATTCGCGATTCCCGGCGTGAAACCGTGCTGGACGATGGGGCCGTCGATATCTCAAGCGGCTTGCAAAATGGCCTGGATGACATCGACCTGTGGTCCGGCTCAGCGAAAATATATCGTTGCCTGGAACAATTGCAGCCCGCGCCACAGCGCTGCATCTTGCACGCTTATGTGGACGGTTGCAGTCACGCCGAGATCGCTGCCCTGTTGGGCGCCCCACTGGGCACCGTCAAAGCCTGGATCAAGCGCAGCCTCCAGGCGCTGCGGGAGTGCTTAGGATGAAACCGGATACTGCCCAAGCAATGGATACCTTGGCCGGCGAGTTCGTCCTGGGTACTTTGCCATCAGAGCAACACGCCGCAGTGCTCCAGCGCCTCGAGCACGATCGGGCCTTACGCGCCATGGTAGATGACTGGGAGACCCGTCTGCTTGAGCTGACTGCGCTGGCTACACCTCACCCACCGAGCGCCCGCCTTTGGGGCCGTATCCAGCGCAGCCTGAATGAACGCGTCACCCCCCAGGCCTGGCCACGGGTCAAATGGTGGCAACGGCTTGGCATGTGGCAAGCGCTGAGCGCTACGGGGCTGGTCGCAAGCGTGTTGCTGGCGTTCACTTTGCTCACCACGCCGCCGCCCACTCCTCAATTTATGGTAGTGCTGGTGGCCCCGAGCACTCAGGCGCCCGGTTGGGTGGTACAGGCCAGCGACAGCCGCATGATCGAGCTGATTCCGCTTGGCAATGAGGCGATCCCCGAGGGTATGGCCTTACAGTTCTGGACCAAGGGCAACCAGTGGCGCGCACCGGTTTCGCTGGGCCTAGTCAAGCCTGGAGAACTTTACCGGCTACCGCTGCAGAGCCTGCCGCCGCTGGAGGCCAACCAATTGTTCGAGCTCACCCTGGAGAAGGCCGGCGGTTCATCCACCGGGCTTCCGACGGGGCCAGTGAAGTTCATCGGCCGTGCTGTGAAAGTGATCTGAGCCGAACTCAAATCATGTTCAGAGTGAGCATCCTTGCTGCACCAGAATCACAATCAAGCACCCGGCCCTTGCGCACTCAAACGCTGCGGGTAACACCGCCGTCTACTTTTATGTTCTGCCCGGTAATGTACGCAGCTCCTTGGCTGGCGAGGAAGGCGATGGTGGCGGCGATTTCCTCACTGGAGCCATAGCGTTTGAGCGGCACAGCGTCGCGGCGCTCCTGCGTGGCCGGGAGGCTGTCGATCCAACCCGGTAGCACATTGTTCATGCGAATATTGTCACCTGCATACTGGTCAGCGAAGATCTTGCTGAACGACGCAAGGCCTGCGCGGAATACTGCCGATGTCGGGAAAAGCTCGCTTGGCTCGAATGTCCACGCACTGGAAATATTGATGATCGCACCACCGCCCTGACGCTGCATGTATGGCGTAACCAGACGGGTTGGGCGAATCACATTGAGCAGGTAGGTTTCCATGCCCTTGTGCCAATCCTCGTCGCTGATGTCCAGTATCGGGGCTCGGGGGCCGTGGCCCGCGCTGTTTACCAGGACGTCAATCCGCCCCCACTTCTGAATGACTCCGTCAACCAGACGTTGCAGGTCTTCGTTGGACTGATTACTGCCAGTGATGCCGATGCCTCCCAGCTGCTGCGCCAGCGCTTCGCCCTTGCCCGAGGATGAAAGAATACCGACTTTGAACCCCTCAGCCGCCAGCCGATGTGCCGCCGCTGCACCCATGCCGCTACCGCCGGCGGTAACGATTGCAACCTTCTCTACTGACATATATCCCCCTGAAATGCTGTTGAACGATGCACGTGATCAGCCTAGCAATACCCATTCACCAGAGAGAGACAACAACGCTTCTATCAGCCAGTAGATTTTATGCAGGCCTTCATTAAGCGAATTTCTTCGCTCCGGCAACGCAGACCACAGCCCCGAGGGTTACAGCAAGCATTGTCGTGCTGACGTGCTCTCCCAACAGCAGCGCCGCCAATCCCAGCCCCATGAACGGCTGCAGCAGTTGCAGTTGGCCTACGGCCGCAATTCCACCCTGCACCAGTCCTCGATACCAGAATACGAAGCCGATCAGCATGCTGAACAACGAAACGTAGCCAAAGCTTAACCAGGCGGCGCCGCTAGCCTTGGTCAAGGCTTCAGGAGCTGGAAGATTGACTATCGTCAGCACCAGCATCAATGGCAACGCTACCAGCAACGCCCAACAGATAACTTGCCAACCGCCCAATCTGCGCGACAGGCGCGCACCCTCGGCATAACCCAACCCGCATACCACTACGGCTGCCATCATCAGCAGGTCACCCAGAACCGAACCGTTGCTCGCGCTCAACCACGCATAGCCCGCCACCAGCCCGGCACCTGCAACTGAAAATAGCCAGAATAACGGCCCAGGGCGTTCACCGCCGCGCAGTACGGCGAACGCTGCAGTGCACATTGGCAACAAACCGACAAAAACGATGGAATGCGCCGAGGTGACATGCTGCAAGGCCAAGGCGGTGAGCAGGGGAAAACCGATTACCACGCCAAGTGCAGTAACTGCCAGCGACGCCACATCCGAGCGTTTGGGCCGAGGCTGGCGCAGCACCATCAAACAACACGCGCCCAGCAGGGCCGCGATGGTAGCCCTGGCGCAGGTCAGAAAGGTGGGTTCGAAAGCGCTTACCGCCATGCGAGTTGCTGGCAATGAGCCGGCGAATATTGCCACGCCCATCAAGCCATTGAGCCAGCCACTGGTTGTCTTTTCCATCAATGAGTCCTCTGCCTGTCAGTGCTCAGTACAGCACTGACAGGCAGACCAGGACCATGTACAGTCCAGTACGGTTCAACCGAACTGTTATGCATTTGAATCCAGCACAGTCGAGGGTGTAATGAAGCGCGACGGCACGCGAATCAAAGCGGTCATGGGAGTGATACAGGCCAGGATCGCCTCCCGGACCTATACCCCTGGCACCCGCATCCCGTCGGTGCGGGCGATGGCCCAGGCCATGCAGGTCTCGGTGTCTACGGTCCTGGAAGCCTATGAGCGCTTGATGGCAGAAGGTGTACTGACCTCGCGGCCTGGCTCAGGTTTTTTCGTGGGAGGGCCAGTCGCACCTTTGGCCCTCACCGAGCTTGGCCCAAAACTCGATCGTGAGGTGGACCCACTCTGGATCTCACGCCAGTCGCTGGAAACCAGCAGTGACGCCCTGAAGCCCGGGTGCGGCTGGCTGCCGGCTTCCTGGATGTACGAAGCCGGCGTGCGCAAAGCGCTACGTGTGGCTGCCCGCTCCGACACCATGAATCTGGCTGAGTATGCGCAACCACTTGGCCATATCCCGCTCAGGCAATTCTTGTCGCGGCGGCTGGGAGGGATCGGGATCGATGCCCCGCTTGAGCAGGTCATGCTGACCGAGTCTGGTACTCACGCCATCGACCTGATCTGCCGCTTTCTGCTGCAGCCCGGTGACACGGTTCTGGTCGATGACCCCTGCTATTTCAATTTTCACGCTTTGCTCAAAGCCCACAGGGTGAATATCGTCGGTGTCCCTTACACCCCGACAGGCCCGGACATCACTGCATTCGGCGCAGCACTGCTCGAACACGAGCCTCGTCTGTACATCACCAATTCCGGTATTCACAACCCAACCGGCGCTAGCCTGTCTGCGGTCACGGCTCATCGGCTGCTGAAGCTGGCCGATGCCACTGACTTGGTGATCGTGGAAGACGATATTTTCGGTGATTTCGAGCATACCCCTGCCCCACGGCTATCGGCCTTCGATGGCCTGGAGCGAGTGATCCAAATCGGCAGTTTCTCAAAGACCATCTCGGCGTCGATCCGCTGCGGCTACATTGCCGCGCGCAGCGACTGGATCGAAGCGCTGGTCGACCTCAAGATCGCCACGACGTTCGGCGGCGGGCGCATGGCCGCAGACATCATCCATCACGCTATCACCGATAGCGGCTACCGAAAGCACATGGAGGGCGTGCGCCAGAGGTTGACCGAGGCAATGGATGAAACAGTGGTGCAGCTACAAGCCATCGGCATCAAACCTTGGGTCGTGCCCCGAGCCGGCATGTACTTGTGGTGCCAATTGCCAGAAGGCGCGGATGCGGCAATGCTGGCCAGAACTTGCCTGCGAGAAGGATTGGTCCTGGCACCTGGCAACGCGTTCAGCCAGGCCATGGCGGCAAAGGACTTCATGCGCTTCAATGTTGCTCAGTCAGCTGACAGCACCATTTACGAGGTGTTGAAACGGGCGCTCAACGCGTAGATCGCACAGGCACTGCGCGGCCTCGGCCCATCTGAGACTTGGTTGATACCTTTCAGGCCAACCAAAATGAACGTTTACCGCTCCCGGCGACTCAATGTACCGTCGCGCGTTTCTCGAGCGGCGAAGGGCAGGATGGATTCTGCAGAATTTTCATGGAGCGAACGGTCATGAGCGTTACGTTGAGATGCCTCAAATGCGAAGGTGAGGAGTTCACCAAGCCGCGACGGTTGTACAGGAAGTCTGTCCTGACATGCCACCGCTGCAACACCATTGCGCTCTATGGCGACCTGCTCGAAGCAGCCGGCCAGCGTTTGATGGCCGACCTCAAAGTCCAGCTATCGCAACTGAAAACCGGCTAGTAGCCTTGAGCGCCGGCTTGCAGATGCCAGGGTCAAACGCCTTGCCCCTGGCCCTGAACATACTGCGGCCCTTGCGCCAGCGAAGACGCAGGGCCGAGCGCGAAAACCTACTTAGTCTGCGGCCTGCTCTACAGGGTTTTGAGCGACCGGTGCAGGTTCCGCCGCTTTCGCCTTGGCGCGGTTCTTGCGGGCCTGGCCGCGCTGGCGCGAGGCTTGTTGCTTGGCATACAGTGCCTGGCCTGCCGTAACTACACCAGCAGGCTGGCCGTTAAGGTCCAGACGCGGGGCATTCTCGACCATGCTGGACCAGTAACGGTTGCCTCGGCACCACGTCGAAATGCCAAGCTTAAGCTGCTCGCTGGTGATACCCAGCAGTTCCAGGTGTTGCTCGGCATCCTTGAAGATGCCCTCTTTGAGCGGAACCTTCGGAGCCGGGTTCACCGGGAAAGCCAACGGGAAATGCTTTTGCAATGGCCAGATGGCCTCCACCGCCGGGTCCTGCTCGCGCACCTTGGCCTGGGAGGCAGGCTTACGCTTGGCGGGGCGCGGGGTGTCGGCTTTTGCCTGCTGCGCTTTTTCAGACCGCAGGCGGTCACGTAATTCAGCTAGTTGTTCAAAACCCATCGTTAATTCACTGCTTCTACGTTGATTGCGTGGTGCAAGGATAAGCCATGCAGCGCTTTCGAGCAGCAGAAAGAGTATGAATTGTCCGTGATTTCGTGCCTGAGCATGACTGATGCAGGCAAAACCACTGTGAATATCGCCTGCCAAGGCCGCCATGACGCCCCAGCTGGCAGTGCTGCCATTACCCCACGAGGTGAAATTTCACTTCACCCGTTCCACTAAGACATTTCTTAAAAATGCCGCCGACACCTGATTTTCGTTGCATGCCTCACCAGGGAAATCTAGGCTCTGTGTCGCTGTCGCCCCACTGCGCTCATCAAGCCCGATCGCATACCTGCGCCGACGTTATCAACGTATCGACTGGAGCACCGATGCTCACTACGCTCGCCATCGCCAACTACCGCTCGATCAAGCACATGGTAATGCCCCTGGGCCAACTCAATTTGGTGACTGGCGCTAACGGCAGCGGTAAATCCAACCTGTACAAAGCACTTCGTCTACTGGCCGAAACGGCCCAGGGGGTTGTCATCGAGGCACTCGCCCGTGAAGGCGGGCTTGGTTCGACCTGGTGGGCCGGGCCCGAAATGAGTGCACGGATGCAGCGCGGTGACGTCCCCATACAGGGTCAGCAACCGAACGAAGCCAAACGCCTGCGCTTGGGCTTTACCACTGAGGATTTCGGTTTTGCCATTTCGCTTGGCCTGCCCATACCCGTACCCTACCCCACTGCATTCATGCTCGACCCCGAGATCAAGAGCGAAGGCATCTGGGGAGGCGGGGCTTATCGGCCAGCCTCGTTGCTGGTCGAGCGCAGAAACGCCATGGTGCGCGCCCGTGATGGGCACGGCTGGACAGTGCTCGATCAACATGCCGATAGCTGCGAAAGTTTTTTCAACATCGTAGGGCGAACCCGGCAAGCACCGGAGATCGGCGAGCTGCGGGCGTTCATCAACGGCTGGCGGTTTTACGACCACTTTCGAATCGACCGGGATGCGCCATGCCGCCACCCGCAACTGGGTACCCGTTCCCCAGTGCTGCACCACGACGGCCGTAACCTAGCCTCCGCGCTGCAGACCATCATCGAAATCGGCGATGTGGAAGACCTATTCGCCGCCCTGGAAGATGCGTTTCCAGGCAGCCGCCTAGCGATCGATGCGCCAGCGGGCGGCCTGTTCAGCGTGCGGCTGCACCAACACGGTTTGCTGCGCCCGCTTAGCGGGGCCGAGTTGTCGGATGGGACACTGCGTTATCTGCTGCTGATGGCCGCGCTGCTGACGCCGCGCCCGCCATCGCTGATGGTGCTCAACGAACCGGAAACCAGCCTGCATACAGACCTGCTCCCAGCACTGGCTCGCCTTGTTATCCGCGCATCACGGCGTAGCCAGGTATGGGTGGTGTCACACAGCCGAGTGCTCATTGACGCGTTGACGGCGTGCGAAGGATGCAATGTGCTGGAGCTGGAAAAGCACCAAGGGCAAACCCAGCTACGAGGGGTTGGATTGCTGGACGAACCGCTGTGGCGATGGATGGACTGAAGGCCAGCACTCGCAAACAGGCGCCGCTCAACACGCCACGAGAAGCTGCTCGGCATTCGTCCCGAACGAATACCTGTAACCTCTGCAGAAGGCCTCCCATTCTTCATTCCCCCACCCGGATCGACGCTTGACCTGCCTCAAATCATGCCTGCTGGCTTTCACAGCGGTCAGCCGCCGGCGAGCTTTCTCGAAATCGAGAAACGCGACCTTGATGTTCGGCTCGCTAAAGTCGATGAAGACATGTTTGAGGTACAGGCAGCCATGCTGCCATCGGCCAGAATTCCACTTAGCCAACAGGCTGCCGTAGGCTTCCAACACTTCGTGATAGCGCCGCTGGCCGATGGACTCACGCATGCCTTGCGCATAAAAATCTTCAAGCGACACATAGCCTTCGAGTGCCGCAGTCACCATTACCGCTTTCCATTCGCCATGGTCCTTCCGGACATCGCTGTGCAGCAGGGACGGCGTGGCTACGCCCAGCGATGCTGCGGCACGCATGGCCTTCGCCTCACGAGCCACCGTTGGGTAGCCGAAAGGATGGCGCAAGCTGCGATAGACATGCCCTACCTGCTGCTTTTTGTAAAACGTCAAACCCTGAAGCTCCACCTTCAGAACGCCGCTTTCACCACCTCTACGGATATTGGGGGGCTCAACCCACACCCCTGCTGCGTCGAGAATATCCTTCATTTCCGGCTGGCCAGGCCCTGAGTCGTTCGAATTATTGTAAGTCATGGGGAACCTGCTGGTTGAGTGGCTAATTAGCCTGAAGTCTCAGAATATAGTAAGCAAATTGCCGAAAATACCTTTTTTATCTGCAATTGCGCTGCTTGCCTCGAATAGGCATCCCTCGCAGAGGTTCAGGAAGAGGGTTCAACCTTTGATCGTCCACAGCTGATCGATCCGCGTGGTATAGGACTGGCTCATCATCTCCCGCTTCATCCCCCAATCTGGGGCCGCCGGTACCGTAGCGGCACGCATCGTTCCGCTACCCCAGCGCTGGTTGATGTCATCCATTACTTGCATCAGTCGGTCACAAGATACCGGCTGCTTAAGGGCAAACAGATCTTGCGAGAATTCACCCGGCCGCCTCAGGTCCAGTAGCAGCACCTCAGCCTTGCTGTACCGGTAGCCGGGGCGAAAAATGCGCGCGACGGCATCTGTAGCCAGCCTTGTCATCAGCAACGTGTCACTTGTGGGGTAAGGCAACTCCACCAGAGCGCCCTGAGCATGGTGGGCTTCATCCGGATTGAACATCCCCGTGCGGATGCTTACTCGCATACGCTTGCACACCGAACCCTGGGCCCGTAGCTTTTCAGCGGCTCGGCCTACGTAGGTGGCCACTGCCTGCTTGATGGGCGCCAGCTCGCTCAAGCGCTTGCCGAACATTCGACTGCTGCAGATTTCCTGCTTGGGCGGCTCGACTTCATCGAGGTCCAGGCAAGCGGTGCCGGCCAGCTCCCGCGCGGTCTTCTCAACCACCACGCTGAATCTCTGTCGCAGCGTCCAGGCATCCGCCTTGGCAAGGTCCATTGCCGTGATGATCCCCATGGCTTCAAGGTGCGCGGTCATCTTTCGGCCGATACCCCATACCTCCTTGACCTTGGTGTTGCGCAAAACCCAATCCCTTTTTACCGGCTCGGTAATGTCGACCACCCCGCCCGTGTGGCTGAGCAGCCGCTTGGCGGTATGATTGGCCAGCTTCGCAAGCGTCTTGGTACGCGCGATGCCCACCCCTACCGGAATGCCCGTGCGTTGCATAATGCGTAAGCGCAGGCCATGGCCAAAGTTGGTCAAGTTCTCTTGAATGCCGGACAGATCCGCAAAGCATTCGTCGATGCTGTACACCTCGGTGCCCGGTACCATCGACTCGATGAGCGTCATGACGCGTTCACTCATGTCGCCATACAGCGCATAGTTGCTGCTGAACGCCACGACTCCATGGCGGCGGAGCTTCTCCTTGGCCTGAAAATACGGCTCACCCATTTTCACGAAAGGCTTGGCGTCGTATGACCGGGCAATCACGCAGCCATCGTTGTTGCTCAAGACCACGATAGGCGTCTTGGCGAGGTCTGGGCGGAATACGCGCTCGCAACTGGCATAGAATGAGTTGCAGTCGATAAGCGCGAACACCTGATCATTGCGCATGATCACGCACGCTGTAACGCACCACGCCCCACACCATCAAGTCGTCACCTTCCATCACATAGCGCGGGGGGTAGGCGGTATTCTCCGATTTAAGGATCACCACGCCATCGCGCCGATGCAGGCGTTTGCACACCGGCTCGCTATTGATGGCTGCGATCACGATATCGCCATGCGCGGCCTCCCTGCTGCGGTCCACAATGACCAGGTCGCCAGAATAGATACCGGCACCCTGCATACTGTCGCCTTCCACTCTCACCAGATACACATGGGGCGCGCGAATGTCGAATAACTCATCAAGGGAAAGGTGGCCTTCCAGATGGTCCGCTGCAGGCGAGGGAAAGCCGGCTGGAACATTGAAGCCGTATAACGCATGGGATTCAGAGCCTTCAGGCGGCGTACTAAAAATTGTGATGGTCATGGGAGGAAGTCCGATGCAAACTGTATGCATATACAGTTAATCGTTCATCGCGCAGACGGTCAATGCTGAACAATGAGATTTCAGACGGACGAGAGGTGAAAAATGTGCGGGCGCTACTCGATCTATGAATCCATGGACCACTACCTGAAGCAGCTGGCCCTCGATCTGGTGGTCATCAATGGATATGACCATGAACCGATCAATCGCTTCAACGTCGCGCCGGCAACCCGTGTCGAGCTGATTCACCAGGTCGAGCAGGGCTTGCGCGTGGATCGAGTCAAGTGGGGATGGTCACCCATGTGGGCAAAGAGCAAACGCCCTGCCCCCATCAATGCCAGGGCAGAAACGGTGATGACAGGGCGGTTTTTCAAGGAGCTGTGGCCATTCTCCCGGGCCCTGGCGCCAGCCAATGGGTGGTTCGAATGGGTATCTGCCCCCGGCAACCCCAGGCAGAAACAGCCCTACTACATCACCAGGGTGAACGGCGAACCACTTTACTTCGCAGCGCTGGCACAGGTGCAGACGGGCATCGAAGGCAACGAGCGCGATGGTTTCGTGATCATCACGGCCGCAGCGGACCAAGGTTTGATAGACGTGCACGACCGCAAACCATTGGTGCTCACGGCCGACCTGGCCAGAGAGTGGCTGGACCCCGCCACCGTGCCCGCCCGCGCAGCGCAGATAGTGGCATCGGGCTGCAGCCCAGCCACAGACTTTCGCTGGTTCCCCGTTGCCAAGGCCGTGGGGAACGTGAAAAACCAGGGTGCCGACTTGATCGAACCGCTCGATGACGCGTGTCAACAGGGCACACTCGAGTTTTGAGCGCGATAGGCTGGAAAAAAATTGAATCAGTCAATTGCCCGACCGGTCAGGATTTATGAACGTAGTAAATCTGACGAGGTGACAGCAATGACTATCCAAGCAGAGACACTCGCTCAACTTGCCGAAGCTCTCCAAGAGCGCGGCATGACCCTTGTAACCGATGTGGTATTCACCAGGGCGCCGTACCGGCACAACCACCGTTGGATCTGCATCGTAGAATAAAAAAACCGGTTGCCGGCGGTTTGGAGCTACGCTCCACCGCCGGCCCTTTTGTGTCAGGCGTATAAATGCCGGACCCTGGTTTCAGACAACTTGTATATCTGAAAATCCAAGGACCTCAGCCTGCTCCAGGATCTGCTCAGGGCTAGCATCGGCTGGCGGCATCACCAGGCTATTCTCACCATCGCCGAAATGCAGCAGCATCACATGCAGCGCAGCCTCGTGAACAGGCAACCGAGGCTGCTTCAGGTCAAAGGTGTGAGTGGACGGCTGGCCGTCGTGGCAGTAGCGAACGGTATATACAGGCATGAGCACCTCGAAGGTAGAGAAAAGACTCAATACCTGACCGGCAGGACAGGAAATAATTCAGGTCCGCTCAAGTTCAAGCCCGGCTGCCACCTTTTCAGAGGTTGAGCTTGATCTGGGTGATATGCTCCGGGCCGATGCCACAGCAGCCGCCGATCAAGCTAGCCCCTCGCCCGCGCCAATCGCGAGCCCATGCCAGATAACCCGGCGGGTCCAGGTCTTCACGTAGTTCGTCGAGGCCATCGTTGGCAGTCGCTTGCTTCGATTGCGGCGGGAAGGCATTGGCATAAGCACCAATGGCGATGTCCGCCTGGCGTGCCTCGATGATCGAACGGGCAACATCCAGCGCCGCGCCGATCACCTCTGGCTGGCTACAGTTGAACAGCAGCGCTGCAACACCCAGTTCCGCCACGGCTTCGACAGCATCGGCCACCGGCTCGCCGGAACGTAGGCGCGGCACGCTGTCGACATCCTCGTCCTGCAGGGTGAACGATACCCAGAACGGCTTGCCGTCGGCAGGCAGATGGCTATGGATGGCCCGCACCTCGGCAATCGAGCTCTGGGTTTCCGCCAGCCAAAGGTCCACATTTGGCGCCAGCCCTTCCAGCAGCGGCTTGAGCACTTCAGCCACTCGCTGCGGCTGGAACAGGTCCGGCCGGTAAGAACCGAACAGCGGCGGCAACGACCCCGCTACCCGAACTGGCTGCGCGCTGGCATTAGCCGCCCGGCGTGCCAACTGGCCTGCCACTGTGGCCAGTTGCAGGCCCTCCTGAGCGAAACGCTCTTCGCCGATATGGAATGGCACCACCGCATAGCTATTGCTGGTGATCACCTGCGCACCGGCGGCGATGAATGCAGCATGCACCCCCACTACTGCCTCGGGCGCCTCGCTCAGGGCCAACGCCGACCACTCGGGCTGACGGAACGGCGCGCCGCTACGCTGCAATTCCCGGCCCATGCCACCATCCAGCACTACCAACGCTCGTTGTTTCATATAACTACTCTGAAGGTTCTTATGAATAAAATTCACTAGGTATGAATGATTTATAACTATTTAATACGCAACTTCAGTTTTGGCCAACTTTTCAGGTATTTATATGCGCATCCCCGCCCTGCTCGGCGCGAGCCTGCTATTGCTCGCTACCGCTACTCAAACCCTCGCCGGCACTACGCTTGAGCGCGTCGAGTCGAATAAGGAAATGGTGAACGTGCTGATGGAAAGCTACCCGCCGTTCTCGTTCCTCAACGATCAGAACCAGCTCGACGGCTTCGATGTCGACGTGGCCAGGGCGGTGGCGCAGAAACTTGGGGTCAAGCTGCGCCTGGAAACTCCGTCCTGGGACGTGATCGCCGCCGGCCGCTGGAGTGGGCGCTACGACATCTGCATTTGCTCGATGACTCCGAGCAAAGCACGCGCTGAGGTCTTCGCCTTCCCAGTGGAGTACTACGCCTCGCCTGCTGTCATCGTGGTCAATGCCAACGATGAACGCATCCACAGCGCCAAGGATCTGAATGGCCGCAAGGTAGGCCTGACCGCAGCGTCGAGTTATGAAAGCTACCTGAACAAGAATTTGGTGATCGAAGGCGACGAGGACCGTCAGATCGACTACCCGTTCGAGGCCGTGCAGGTAGCGCCCTACGACACCGATAACGTCGCTTTCCAGGACTTGGGCCTGGGTGCAGGCGTACGTTTGGACGCCATCCTCACCAACCTGGTAACCGCCAAGCCGCGCCTGGATGAGGACAAGCGTTTCAAGCTGGCCGGCGCCCCGTTGTATGAAGAGCCGAACTCGGTAGCCATCGAGAAAGGCGACCCAGAATGGGACGCCAAGGTGCGTCAGGTGTTCGCCGAGCTGAAAGCTGATGGCACGCTGGCGAAGATTTCGCAGAAATGGATCGGCGCCGATATCAGCAAATGAGCACGTTCCCTCCCGCACCCAAACCTGCGGCCCGCAGCACGACCACCGGCCTGTTCGGTTTTCGTACCCGGTTGTACCTGACCTGGCTGGCCCTGTTCGCCCTGTTCGTAGCGTTTTTCCTAAGCTTCGACCTGAAGTTTGCGATCATCGTAGAAAAGTTTCCCAACCTCGCTGGTTTCAAGCTAGGGCCCAATGGTTTTCTGCAGGGTGCGGCGCTGACCCTGTTCCTGTGCCTGTGCTCGATGGTCGTGTCAGTGATGCTGGGTTTTGCTGCTGCGCTTGCGCGGCTGTCTAAGAGCGCAGTGCTGGTGGGCATCGCCAGCTTCTACACATCGTTCTTTCGTGGCACGCCGCTGCTGATCCAGATTCTGCTCATTTACCTGGGCCTGCCGCAGGTGGGCCTGGTGCCTGGAGCCATCAGTGCCGGCATCATTGCGTTGTCGTTGAACTACGGTGCGTACCTGAGCGAAATCTTCCGCGCTGGTATTCTTGGCGTAGCTCGCGGCCAGCGCGAGGCCGCCGTGGCGCTTGGCATGCGGCCAGTGCAGACTTTCTGCAGCATCGTGCTGCCTCAAGCCATGCGGGTGATCATTCCGCCTACTGCCAACCAGTTCATCTCGATGCTCAAAGACTCGTCGCTGATCTCGGTGATGGGGGTTTGGGAGGTAATGTTTTTGGCGCAGTCGTACGGGCGCTCGAGCTACCGCTACCTTGAGATGCTGACCACCGCAGCAGTGATCTACTGGGTACTGTCGATCTTGCTGGAGCTTGTACAGGCGCGGCTTGAAAGGCATTTCGGCAAGGCCTATCAGCGCTGATCGCACACCGGTAGGCGCAGGTTCACTCGCCAATGGGCCGCACAGCGGCCCATGTGATCGACGAATCCATCACTCCGCGCCTGGTGGAATACCGTCCTTGTTCTTGTCTTTGAGCCGCGCTTTTTCCTCCTCCGTCGAGTGAGCAGGGACCTCGGATTGCTGCGGGTCTTGTTGGTGATCTGTCATGGTATTGCCCTCACAAGTACTGTCTGAGATGTGAATGCGCGAACAGGGCAATGGTTCCTGAGTAGATGCCAAGCGTATCGATCCAGGGCCTGGCCATTGCAGCGGCGATGATCAGGACAACCCAACGCTGCCCGCAGATTCCGCCAAAATAGCGCTACCATTTGTCGAAAAAAAACGATTCAGCCATCAGATTTTGTGCGGTCAAGCCGATAAGCCGGTTATCACCTCGAATCGGAACGTCACCCATGAAAGGCTTTGCCGCTGCAACACTGTTATGCGCTGTCTCCAATCTCTGCCTCGCCGCAGAGGAAATGCCGCTGCATGGCACCATCCACTTCTCCGGCGCGGTGGTAGGCAGTACTTGTACCCTCAGCGGTAACGCCGAACATGGCCTTTCCGAGCATTGTCCCGAGGATGCCGTGCGGCAGACTCTGAGCGTCAAGCCAGTGGGTACAACTGAGGGGATAAGCATCAGCGCCGCGCCCCAATCAAGGCGCGGCGATGAAAGCGAGCAAAAGTACATACTGGTTGGCTCAGCTGGCAACCCTATCACCCGGGGTCAGTATGTCATCACCCAAGCACTGCAATGACGGATTGATCGACCTAAGAGTCGCAGTTATGGCAACCGACGCAGACACATCCGACCTGCGGTAATAGCAGGCTAGTCACCGGCGCTTTTTCCAATTTTCTTTAAGCGCACTGGCAGGCTCGGGTTGACCATACAAGTAACCTTGAACATGCGAGCAGCCCTCGGCCGCTAGCCGCTGCATCTGTTCGATCGACTCGACCCCCTCGGCAGTGGTCTTGATCATCAAGCTGGTAGAGAGCTCGGTAATGGCTCGAATGATCGACATCGCCTGGGCGCTTTCGCACATATCATGGACGAACGATTTATCGATCTTGATACGGTCGAACGGGAACGAGCGCAGGTAACCCAATGACGAATAACCGGTACCGAAATCATCCAGCGCAATCGCCACCCCCATGCTTTTCAGCTCGCGCAGGATGTGCACATTTTGCTCGTTGTTGCCCAGCAGTACCGACTCTGTGATCTCCAACTCCAACTGCTGCGGCGCCAGCCCCGAATCCGAAAGGGCAAGGGTCACGGTACGCACCAGCCCGGCATTTTTGAACTGAACCGCCGACAGATTGACCGAGACCGTTTCTTGCCCTTCCCAGGTTGCGGCTTCCTGGCAGGCAAGGTTCAGCACCCGAGCACCGATCTCATGAATGATTCCGGTTTCCTCGGCAATCGGAATGAAATCCATCGGCATGATCATGCCTCGGCTTGGGTGCTCCCAGCGCAACAGTGCTTCGTAGCCGGTTATAAGGTTGCTCTGTACATCTACAATCGGCTGGTAATGCAGCTGCAATTGACCCAGATGCAATGCGGCGCGCAGTTCTGTTTCCACCAGCCGGCGCCTGTGCGCCTCGGCATGGAGCCCGGCATGGAAGCACTCGTAGCGGTTGCGGCCGTTGCGCTTTGCTTCGTAAAGGGCCATGTCGGCGAAACTGAGCAACTGCTCGGCGTTATCCTGGTCGTGCGGCGCGTAGGCAATGCCAATGCTGACGCCGACCGAGAACTGATGCCCCTCGATCTGGAACGGCGGGCAAATGACGTCGATCAAGCGTTGCGCAGTAAAGCAGGCCGCCTCTGGGTTATCCAGCTCTGCCAGCACGACGGCGAACTCGTCGCCGCCCAGTCGAGCCAAAGTGTCAGCCTCGCGTAGCTCATTGCGCAAGCGGGTACCCAGTGCACGTAGTAATTTATCGCCGAAGGCGTGACCGAACGAATCATTGATGTTCTTGAAATTATCAAGGTCCAGACACAGCGTGGCTGTCAACTTGCCACACTGCTCGCCTTGAGCCAGCGCCTTTTTCAGGCGCTGATTGAAAAGCATGCGATTGGGCAACCCGGTAAGCGCATCATGGTGAGCCATGTGGTGGATCTGCGCCTGAGCCGCGAGCTCATCCGTGGCATCCTCGGCAATGAACAACACGTAGTCGGCCCGGCCGCCGGCGTTTTGCGCTAGCAGTGCTCGGCTTCGCAGTGTGCGCGGCCCAATGGCGGTTTGCACACAGGTCTGTGCTGCATACCCATGGGCAGCTCGCGCCCCGCGGGCCAGCTGCTCTTCGAGAAACTCGCCTGTGATTGGCAGCGCGCACTCGCGGGGTAGCCCGCCAATCAAGTGCCCTGCCTCGCCACAGAAAAGTCGATCAGCATGGTTGTTGGCCAGCAAGACTTTGCCGCTGGCCAAGTCTTGAACAACAACGCAGGCCGGGATATTGGAGATCACCGAGTCGAGGAATTGCGACAGGTTGCTCATTTCCTGGCTGTACTGCTCAGCCAATTCTTTGGCTTGCAGCAGTTGCAGCTCATAGCGATGTTGTTCGGAGATATCGCGAGTGATTTTGGCAAAGCCAATGAACTGCCCGTTTTCTTCATCATGGATCGCTTCGATCACTACGCTGGTCCAAAAATGCGAACCGTCCTTGCGTTGGCGTATCCCTTGAGCCTGGAAGCGGCCCTCCCGGCGGGCGGTTTCCAGCCCCTGTTCGGGTAGGCCTAGAGCGCGATCCTGTGGGGTATAGAATACCGAGAAGTGCTGGCCCACGATCTCGTCGGCGGTATAACCCTTCGCACGCTGCGCCCCGGCGTTCCAGTTGATCACGTGACCACCGGTATCGAGCATGTAGATGGCATAGTCCTGAACGCCCTGCACCAGTAAGCGGAAATGCCGCTCATGCTCACGCCGAGCCAACTCGGCATAGTACTGCTCGGTGCAATCGCGCGTGATCTTGGCAAACCCCACCAGCACGCCGTTATCGTCCCGTACAGCTTCGATCACGACATGGGCACGCATGAGGCTGCCATCTTTGCGCACGCGCCAGCCGTGATCCTCGAGGCGGCCAGTGCGTCGGACTTGCTCCAGGTTGGCTGCCGGCTTGCCCGCATCGCGGTCGGCCTGGCTGTAGAAAATCGAGTAATGCTGCCCGATAACCTCGCTGGCCTCATAACCCTTCGCACGCTGAGCACCGAGGTTCCAGTTGGCGATCAAGCCTTCGGGGGTGAGCAGGTAGATGGCGTAATCCATCACACTCTGCACCAACAACCGATACATGGCATCGGAGCTTGCAACTAACGACATAACCTGTTTCCTCGCCCTGTAGGGCCATTCAAGATTGAAGCTGGCCTTGCCCTTGCTCGTTAACGGCCGACAACGTGGGCGGTTGGCGTAGCGAATCGAGGTCCGCCAGGCTGATCTTCAGCAACCGTGCCGCTACGCTGCCGGCAATCTGCTCGTTGTTCTCAGTGGTAACCGAGCCTGCCAGCTGAGCAGCCAGGTTCATTACCAGGACTTCCTGCGAATACACCCCACCGCCCAAATGATAGATGGCAGCGACCAGCTGTCGCAGTTGATGTGGCACGCGCCAGCGCACCCGCAATGCAGAACCGTAAGGCGCCGCATGCTCTTGGAGCGATAACTGCACCAGCCCATCATCGAGCTCGCCGCCGGCCATACCCCACTCCTGCAAACTGCGAAGTACCGCCAAGTCGCCCAGGCGGTGCAGCAGGCCTGCCAAATAGCAGCGGTCCTGGTCCAGATTCAGCATCCGAGCCAAGGCCCGGGCCGCCTCGGCAACCTGCAGCGAAAGATCCAAGAAATGCTGGGCGTACTGCGTTAACAGCGGATCGCTCAGGTGCGCACTGCGGTTAAGGGCAAGGCCCAAAATCAGGTTCATGCTGTGGACACCGCCCAGCACGTTCAGCGCTTGCGGTAGGCGCTGCACTGGGGCATTGCGGTACATTGCGGCGCTGTTGGCGGCGGCGATAAGCACGCCAGATATCTGCGGGTCATTGCGTAACTGCTCTTCCAGTTCGCGCAAGTCCAGCCCATTGCCCGTCGAAGCGCGCTGCAGCACTGTCTGCACATCGACGAACAACGCGCCGCCATCGGCCAAAGCGCGTCTTTGCTTGAGAAAAACCGACAAGCTGACGCTTGGCTGCGCAGACAGCGCAGGGCACTGGATCTGCTCGCCGGGCTCAAGCAAAAGATGCTCCAGGCGCTTGCGAAAGCCAGCAAGATCGAGGGGCTTGCTCAGGTAGGCAGTGGGATTATATGGCAGCGTTTCACGCACGCTGGCAATGTCACTGCGCTCACTCATCAAGATGAAGGGCAAAGGCATCTCATCGCCCCTGGTGCGCACTTCTCGCAGCAAGTCCAGGCCATCGATGTCGGGCAACTCTCGCCCAGCAATGACCAGATCCGCCTCGATGGCCAGTGCACTAAGAGCCTCAGAGCCGTCTCTGCAAACCTTGAGACGAACGTCGCAGCGCACGCTGCGAACGATTTCGCGCAGCATTTCGCGCACCCACGGGTCGCTTTCGGCAATCACGACTCTGGGTGAAAAGCGTTCTGTTGCATTCACGGGCAATTCTCAATGAAACGGGCATGTCGTGGAGCTTCAAACATGTCCATAGCCACCCAGGGCGTTATTGCCACAGCCGGCACAAGATGAAGCGATGAGCACCAAGGCTCGGCCAAGTGGTAAACAGCGCCGGTGGCAATCACGAACGGGTTATAGCAGTGCATCTACAAGCACCCCAAGCCACATCGCATCATCGATTGCGGATGCCGACAACATTAAACCAGCCATCGTGTCAGTCAGACCGATGCCTGCAAATACAAAAGCTGCGCCATCGTCTGGCGGCTGCGACACCACCGTCAGCGCCAACTGCGCGCCGCAGAGCATGGCCAACGCCCTCATACCACCAAGCCAATGCCTAGTGGGGTCCAATATCGTGCCCATCAGCACTCCTCATTCTCGTGATGCGCCTCACTGAAGCACCTCCCAGCGCTCGCGAAAATGTCGCAAGCGCTTGGGCCACCTCACACCGCGCTGATGCTTGCAAAACCAAGGTTCAACAAGCTACGCGAGTACGGATGCGTCTCGAATAGGACCGATCTTAAAGAGCGAATTGTCTGAGATAGCGCTACCTTCATACCAAAGAATCGTTTCATCACCGATTATTGACGCCATTATCTCGCCATCAGATTGACATCTTTGTGTCCGTTTGAACATGAAAGATTTCATGGCGCAGGGAACGAACGTGCGTCAAGCCGCAGGAGAATTCGCTGACAAAGCGCGGCGCCTCACAGCTCCAGGCTACCCTCGGTAGCCTGGACGGAAATGGTGTAAGGCAATAACAACGTATCGAACACCCCGGAAGGGATGAAATCGATCAGTCTCAATGGGATTCCCGCGGGCGCTCCGGGAACCTGCTCTGCCACCTGGGGCGGGCCGTGCAGGATGCACAGGTTGTAGAACACACCGCTATAAACGCGAGGTAATGCTTCACAGCGTGTTTGAGCAGAAGCCAGGCCTTGCGCCGTCTCCTCGTCCGAACTGAAAACCGTATTGATCGTTCCACAACCTGACAGCAACAAGCTTAATGCCGCAAGGGCCACACCATATCTGCTCATTCTATGACTCCAACTGCTGGCGTACCGACTTCGGACGCGAAAATGATCGGGTGGCCAGGGCACCCGAGGCATAACTCCCTTGTGGTCAATCTGCCTGAGAGGGGAACAGGACGCCAGCAATGACGCTGACGAACTCCATAAGTTTATGGAGCGTGTGGCCCTGCCAAATAAGACGGATCTGAAAAAACCGTGAGATTCGGCTCCCGGGGTGAGATTCGGAGCCATGATACAAGCTTGAGGAAGTACGGCGCTGGAAGCCCTAGCGAAGCCGGATGACGCCTAGGAGGCGCAGCGGCACCGAGTATGTGCCTGGCAATATTCATCCCCGGGGCTGAGGTCTGGCGAGGGGGCACTGGTAGTAACCGGAAGAACTACCTAAAACTCACGCACATGAAAAAGGCCACCCCTTTCGGAAATGGCCTAAGTCATTGAATATAATGGTCGGGACGGAGTGATTCGAACACTCGACCCCTTGCACCCCATGCGTGCAGGACATACCTAAAGCCTTACGGATCAAGGACTTGAGCGGGCGCTCGCTGCAAACGGTGCCGCACTGTGCAATACACGATTTCACAATCCCCCGAAAATCTCCCCACTGGCTTCGGCCATCATCCGGCGTTCTGTCGACCGCTTACCTTCCTTTATATAGCTACTCACAACCGGCGATCATGATCTCGGATGCTGTGCGTCACCACACCCCACACCTCGAAGTGATCCCCAGCCATGATGTACCGGGATGGGTACTTGGGGTTTTCAGGTGCCAGGATCACCATTCCATCCCGGACCACCATTCGCTTGCAGTAGGCATCGCCGTTTAGCGCGGCGATGACGATGTGCCCATGTCTTGCCTCGATCCCTTTGTCCACGATTAGCAAGTCGCCGGAAAAGATGCCTGCACCCTGCATGCTGTCGCCCTCCACCCTGACCAGGTAAACGCTGGGCGTGCGCAGCTGGAGCAGATCGTCGATCGACCCATGAATACTGTCATCTTGGACTGGGATGGTGAATGGCATGTCGGATGGCCCAATACTGTATATTAGTACAGTATCGTATGCCGACTGACGCTGAGGCAACTGCCGGTCAGCGGTATCAGTGCAGAGGAGGAAGATCTTTGCCCCGAGCCTTGGCCACGACTCGAAGCTGGTAATCGCTGACTACCTGGAAAAGCGACTCTGCAAGCAGATGTAGCCGCTCGACCTCCTCGGCGGGTTTCCCCTCATCTTGAGCCTTGTGATAGGCACGCAGGGCGTCGAGAGCTTCCTTCAATAGCGGCTCGCCTGCTTCGATCATTCCGATGAAGGTACGCTTCTCCATTTGCCTGCTCCGTCACGGTAGATACCAAGTATAGGTGTACTACGGTGACTCGATCCCATCAAGGATCGCCTAATCGTAAGCAGTCTCTAGCAAAGGCCGATGTCACGCCCCCCGCTAGGTGCGTCTGGATAGGGCTTATGCTCAACGCTTTTCTTACCGCGCCACAATCGGCCAATCCCTGCGTCATCTTTAAGATGTGTCTTATTTTTTTGAAAGCGCCACCGGGGTAAGGTTCAGGTTGTAGTAATCAATAAGGACACCTTCATTCTTTCGAGCAGCACGTGCGTGCAATATTATCTTCGTAACTCAGCACTGCCATGCGCTCGCATTGAAATGTTTTCGTCAACTCCACCAACTAAAGAGCCAGAGGCTGAAAAGTGTCGCACGAAGGTTTAACATTTACTAAATTAGGCAACCTGACTAGGCAGCCCAGATAGTAGGCCAAGACTGAAATGTTTATAAATTTTAGCAAAAGTCAGATCCGTACCATCAGGCGGTTTTTTATACTTTCCGCGACTCTTTCAGTAGGTATATTCTCCACTGACGTATTGGCTATCCAGGGTGGTGCAAGATGCACTCGTCCTTATGTGGGAGGCGAAATCTGGCGAGTGGGTACAGTAAGTGCGGGCCAGGAAATAGAGGTGACTGTCAGCATTAGCTGTGTCATGAGCTTCACATACCCATTCTCTATGAACCTCAGCCAACTGTCTAGCTATATAATATATCCAGGAACACCCGGGCCTCCGGCCAAATCCGTCACTGTTGGTGGAGTGCAACTAAAAGAAGGCGGCTTTGGTACTCAAGGGAATGTCTGCCCTGTAGGATGCGGGGCTCTTGAGAAAAATTATAGATTCTATTCTAGCGTAAAGTTCAAACTAAACGCAGGTATTCAGCCAGGATACTACGAATTCAAATGGCAGATATTTGGCACTCATAGGCCTGCCTCGGAATACTCTGATGAAGTGAATGCTGGCGTCATTACTTATACAGTGGAAAGCCCAGCGTGTGCTTTAGTGTCTCCGACTGCTGCTAATATTTACTTCGGTGCATTTTCAGGCAGCGACATTTCCACAGTCAGTCAAGCAGCCAATATTGAGCTATCCTGCAAGAGGGATGTCCAAGTTACTGCCAAACTAGCGCCAAGTCAACGTATCGTAAATGAAAAATCAGGAATTTCAGCCACTACCCTAAACGGACTTTCAATGGCAAGCAGTTGGTCAGATACTGGCAATCCAGTGGATTTCT
>NZ_JBJJLN010000050.1:0-29962 GCF_046230725.1 Pseudomonas sp. KCJK9000
CACTTCCGGCGTATGACCGCAGGCACATGGAGCGGCTGGAAAACGCTCGCAACTACAGAGGGAATGCAACTCGCGTTAGCAGCTGTTGGCCTTGGGACAAGCCAAGCGCCGCTTTGCACTGATGTAGATGCACAAGCCACTAGCGGCTTTTTTTACCTGCAGATAGGCTCCTCGGCGAACATGCCCTATCTGAATAATGGGTTTTTGTTGCAATTCCCATGGAATGGAAACTCAGCAGCCCTGCAGTTTTATGTGGCAGCATCGGTTGATAAATTGATGTACCGAGCTAAGTCGTCCGGGACTTGGCGCGATTGGAAAGATATTCCGTCACTCGACGGCGTAATCGGTGCGATCAGCAACAATTCACGTAGTTTCAGGCCGCAGGCCGCCGTCGGATTGGCGACCAGTCAGGCGTTGAACACAACGACTCATATGGGTGCGTTATTTCAGTTCAATGCCAACGCTTTAACTGTGACGTTGCCTTCCTCGGTAAGCGTAACTGCCGGCATGGTTGTGACGCTACGCAATCCTCGCGCTTCGACGCAAACTTTGGCGGTTGCTTCGGGATCAATCGTTGAAGAAGGCGGGACGAGTGACAAACTATCGCTGCAGGCCTACGAGTGGATTGAGCTGACGTCCTCCGGAAGCAATTGGTTTGTCTCGGCGCGGGGCAAGGTTAAGGAAGTGGCCACGCTCGATCAGCTCACCTCGGCAATCGCTAGTGCGACTCCGCCCGGCATGGTTGGGCATTTCGCGCTGACTGCTCCACCGCCTGGCTGGCTCAAGCGAAATGGTGCCGCGGTTTCGCGCATCACTTACGCGGCACTATTCACCGCTGTCGGGACCCAATTTGGTGCTGGTGACGGATCAACCACGTTCAACCTGCCTGATGACCGCGAACTGGTCGACCGAGCGTGGACGGATGGTCTGAACTCGGCAGACTTGGGGCGGGCATTGTTCTCGGCTCAGGCTGATCAACTCGGTATTCACAATCACACAGGCACTGTCAGTGCCGGTGGTGCGCACTCTCACACAACGACTGTCCCGCGAGAGCGGATTGACTCCCCGAGCCTTGACACTGGGGGTAACGCCGTACTTGGCGATTATCAGAGTGATGGCCCACAGATACTCATGTCATCGACAGCGCCTAATCACAGTCACGGCCTGACCATCAACGCCAGCGGCGGCAACGAAACCCGCATGGCCAACCGGGCTTACTTAGCCTGCATCAAATATTGAGGTAACCATGACAAGAGTTCTTGAGCTGATCGAACCTTCAGCACCGCAGGAGCCATCAGTGGCACTGCCTTGGTGGCAGCAGCCGGGCACAGAGCCGCCAAAGGTCTGCAATGTGCACAGGGGTACCGGCGAGTATCTCTGCGCATCAGAGGCCGATCCCAGCCCGCTCGAACCTGGCATCTGGCTAATCCCAGCCCACAGCTACCAAATCGACCCACCCGTGCTTAAAGCCGGCGTTGCCGCCTTGATCAACCGTGACAGCAACGGCTGGGAAATCGTCCCTGACCACCGCGGCGCCACGGTTTACACCACCGACACCGGCGAGCCCCGACAGTGGCTTGCGCTGGGCGACTTGCCAGAGGGCTACACCCTCCAAGCCCCGTCGACAGAATTCGACACCTGGGAAGGCGAACAGTGGGTGCCAGACGAGGCCGCCATTGCCGAGGCGGCGCGGGTTGTGGCGTACCGCAAACAGGCGCTGGCCACCCAGTACTCAACAGAACGCATCGGCACGCTGCAAGATGCCGTCGACCTCGAAATGGCCAGCGAAGCAGAGGTGGCAGCGCTCACGGCCTGGAAGGTCTACCGCGTTGAGCTCAGCCGTATGGACATTACCGCCAAGGTTCCAACCGCTGATGACTGGCCAATCAGCCCCAACGACGAAGCGCTGGCCGCCTGGCTCACTTCGCAACTTACCTGAGCGCCCCGCACCCGCGGGGCGTTTTCTTTTCCGCTGTAACACAAGGCCCCGCATGCGGGGCTTTCTCATATCTGGAGCATGAATCTATGAGTGTCTTTTTTCACGGCGTGACCGTAACCAACGTCGATACCGGCGCGCGCAACATCGCGCTGCCTTCTTCCTCGATCATCGGTCTAGTCGATACCTTCACCGAAGGTGCCGATGCCAAAGCCAAGGCCAACGAACTGCAGCTGATCACCAGCGAGCGTGAAGCCGTCGCCGCCTTCGGCGAAAACGCCGCCATCACCAAGGCCTGCCGGGCCATCTACAACCGCGCCAAGGCGGTCATCGTCGCCTGTGGCGTAGCCAAGCTGGACGATGCTGCCGAGCAGACCGCAGCGATCATCGGCAGCGTACAGGCCGATGGCAAGCGCACCGGCCTGCAAGCGCTGCTCGACGGCAAGAGCCGTTTCAATGCCCAGCCGCGTCTGCTTACCGCACCCCGCCATAGCGCCACCCAAGCAGTCGGCACCGCACTGGTCGCGCTGGCTGACAAACTGCGCGGCATCGCCATCATCGACGGCCCGAACACCACCGACGAAGCGGCCATCGACTATGCCGAGAACTTCGGTGCCAAGCGCGCCTTCATGGTAGACCCCGGGGTGCAGTACTGGGACAACGGCGCGCAGGCCACCGTCGATGCCCCAGGCTCGGCCTGGGTCGCCGGGCTGTTCGCCTGGACCGACAGCGAGTACGGCTTCTGGGCCTCGCCATCGAACAAAGAGTTCGTTGGCATCACCGGTACCACCCGCCCGGTGGAGTTCCTCGATGGCGACGACAGCTGCCGCGCCAACCTGCTGAACAACGCCAACATCGCCACCATCATTCGCGATGATGGCTTCCGTCTGTGGGGCAACCGCACCTTGTCCAGCGACCCGAAATGGGCCTTCGTCACCCGCGTGCGGACCATGGACATCGTCATGGACGCGATTCTCTACGGCCATAAATGGGCGGTCGACCGCGCCATCACCGCCACCTACGTCAAGGACGTGACCGAAGGCCTGCAGGCCTTCATGCGCGACCTGAAGAACCAGGGCGCGATCATCAACTTCGAGGTGTTCGCCGACCCGGAGCTGAACACTGCCAGCCAGCTCGAACAGGGCAAGGTGTACTGGAACATCCGTTTCACCGACGTGCCACCTGCCGAAAACCCCAATTTCCGCGTTGAAGTCACTAACCAGTGGCTGACCGAAGTTCTCGATTCCGCCGCTTAAGGAGCGCATTTACATGGCAATGATTCCCGAAACCCTGGCCAACCTGAACCTGTTCGTCGATGGCGTCAGCTTCCAGGGCGATGTACCCAGCCTGACCCTGCCCAAACTCACCCTGAAAATGGAAGAACATCGCCCCGGCGGTATGGACATGCCGGTCGAGATGGACCTGGGCATGGAGAAGCAGGAAGCTGCATTCACCACCACCGGCGTGCGCCGTGAGGCATTGAAGTTCTTCGGCCTGGCCGACGGCAGCGGCTTCAATGGCACCTTCCGCGGTGCCTTCAAAGGGCTCAAGGGCAAGATCAACCCAGTGGTGGTCACCCTGCGTGGCACCTTGAAGGAAATCGACATGGGCGACTGGAAGTCCGGCGACAAAGCCGAGATCAAGCACAGCGTCGGCCTGACCTACTACAAGCTCGAAGTCGATGGGCGCCTGGTCTACGAGATCGATGCCCTGGGCATGAAACGCGTCATCGATGGCGTCGATCAACTGGCTAGCCAGCGCGCTGCGCTGGGCCTGTAAGGGGGCGACCATGGCACAAGCGAAACCGCAGCCGAAGTGGCTGACCCTCAGCCCCGACCGTGTCACCGTGCGCCTTTCGCGGCCCAGTGAGGCCAATGGGATTCAGGTCGATAGCCTGTCCCTGCGCGCACCCACCGTACGCGATATCCGCAACGCCCAGGCCGGCGGTGGGGGCGATGATGAACAGCGTGAACTGAACCTGTTCGCATCCCTGGCCGAGGTCGGTATCAAAGACCTCGAAAGCCTTGCCTTGAAAGATTATGGCCGCCTGCAAAGCGGCTATTTTCGCCTGGTGCAGGACGACGAACTTTGATCCGGCCCGGCAGAAGGCCGCTGCCAAGCGGCTGGCCAAGGAGCTGAACTTTTCCGCCAGCGAGCTCATGACCATGTCGTACAGCGAGATGGTCTGGTGGCTCGCGCCCTGAACAGGAGGACTTCATGGCGAACACACAGCTGTTCACCCTTGGGTTCGGTGTGACCGTCAGCAAACCATTGGGCCAGGTCATCGACCTGCGGCAGCAGGAAGTTGGACGTCTGCGCAGGCAGGTCGATGGCATCCGCCTGGGACGGTTTGTCGGCGAGGTTATCCGCCTGGGGCTGGAGCTTGAAAAGCTGCGCGAAATCGAGCAGCAACCGGCCCAAGCCCCGCAACACGTACAACAAGGCCGAGCATCGCATCTGCAGGATGAAACCGTGGCAATCGCCAGGTTGCGCCAGCATTACCAGATGCTTGGCAATGTCATCGCAGGGCTGTCCCGATTGCGCCCGGCGTCCGGCTCGATGACCGTCAATGTCTTTCAGCAATGGCACACGATGGTGCAACACCCTCAGCGCGCGGTCGTGCCGCGCAACGAGGCACCCATTGCTGAGTCGAGCACCCTGCCCGAATTGGGCTCAGCCGCCATATCCGGCCCACAGCCGATGCCGCCCCCGGCGCAGGCATCGAGTCAGCCTTTCATTCGGCCGCAGCCGCCAAACGTGGCGCCACCAGCCCCCGCGCAGCCACGCGAGCCAGCGGCCAGGTCTGAGGCGGCGACAGCTTCCGCCACACTGGGGCGGGCCACGCTGGCGGCTGCCGGCCTGGGGGCGGTGGCCTATGGAGGTTACCGAGGCGGGCGTTGGTTAATAGGCCGCCAATCACCTCGCAACCAGCGGCAGGCGCGCAAGGCAGTTGGCGAGCAGTGGCAAGACAGCCGCGTCGATGCAGTGGGCAAGATCACCAAAGCGCTGGTTACCGCCGACGATGATCGCCAGGCTGCGCGGGGTGCTGGCGCGGCAGTGGGGGAAGCCGCAGGGCGCTTGCTCGGAACGCTTGTGCCACTGCTTGGCAAGACGGGTGGCAAGCGCAAAGCAAGTAAGGCGCAGCGTGAGCAGTTAAGCAAACTGGGTGGTTATCTGGGCGAAGCATTGGGGGATGCAGGGGGCGGTATTCTGCATGATTGGGTCAGGGCTGAACCTGAGCAAGTAATAGCCGCCGAGCCTAGCTCTGGCCCTTCGTTTTCTGCACAAACCGCTGAACCGAGCGTTGAGCAACCGCCTTCAGCCCCAGGGCTTGGTCATGCGTTAGCCGGCGGCCTATCGGCCGTCGTCGCCGGGCATGTCGTTCGCAACCGCGTGCGCAAACTGCCGCGTGCTACCCGACGAAGCGCTGCCAATGCATCGCGTCAGCAGTGGCAAGCGACCCGCATCGATCTGCTCGGTGAGGTAGGCAAGGCGCTGATCACCTCTGACGACAATGAGCAGCGGGCACGCGGAGTAGGCAGCGCGCTGGGCGGGATGGCCGGTCGGATGCTCGGGGCTGCCTTGCCGCGACTGAGCAAAGGCCGCTGGGGTAGAAAGTACGGCAGCAAGCTTGGTGGGTATGTGGGCGAGGCCATTGGTGATCTGGCCGGAGCAAGTGCGGTCAGAGGATTCACCAAGGACGATGCGCAAACCCCGCGCAGTGATGCGACGCTGCCAGCGCCAGCGCCAGGGCAGGCGGCAGAGCTGCCTTGCATGCCGCAGCCCGCTCAGCCGTTAACCAATAGCGAGCCTAGCGGTGTCTCGCCCATGTTCGAAATGCTCATGCCGGCTGCCCTTACGCGGCTTGCCCCAGCCGGCCCGCTGCTCAAGCGGATACCGGCGTTGGCAGTTTTGAACGCTGCGGGGCAGATCGCGCAGACCGCCAGTGGCGAGGGCAGCACAGCCCAGAAAATGGAAGGCTATGGCCGTGCGGTCGGTGGGCTTGGTGGCAGCTTGGCAAGTATTGCGGCCGGCGCGGCACTTGGTTCGGTCATCCCGGGTGTAGGCACCGTGATAGGTGGCCTGGTGGGGTGGGCGGGCGGTGCGTTGTTGGCAAACGGCGGTGAGGCGGCTGGCGGCTGGTTGGGCAAAACCCTTGCAACGGTACTAGGCGCTGGCGATTCCCCTGATAGCCAGCAGGCCGAGCAACGCCCGGCTCAACCTCCGGCTGCCCAGCCGCTCACTGGCCCCCAGCCTGTGGCCACGCCACCGGAGGTGACCCAGCATTTTACCTTCACCGCCAACATGCCAGTGACCTTCAACAACAGCTTTGAAGACCCTAACACCCTGCAGCAACTGGAAGCCATTGCCCGTCGCGTGCTCGACGACCTGATGCGCCAGGCGCGCGCGGTGCAAATGGCCGATCAACCACAGCCCTGAGGAGCACCCATGACCTACCTGGATGAGTTGCAAGGTGGCTTGCATGCACTGGTCAAGGCCGGCGAGCAGGGGCGGCGGCGTGCCGATGCCATGCTCGACCCCATGAACCAGGCGGTTGGCCATGCCAAGGAGGCAGCCAGTCAACTCCAAGCCTTGCCATGGATCGGCCCGCAAATCGGCAAGCGTTTGCAACGCACGATGCGCGCCATCGATGCCGCCAAGCAGCGCGTGGACGAGGTGGTGGCCAAGTATGACCAAAGCCTCGAAGTGGTGCGCAAGGTGCGCGACCGCGTCGATGCCTTCGAAGAACACCTGGGCAAGGCCGGCGCGGCCATCGGGCAAGTGGTGGGGGATGTGCGTTCGGCGGCCAACGGGGTACTTTCGACCTTCGGCTTCGCGCCGCAGGCAACCCCAGCAGCCGAAGCGATCAAACCGTTCCCGCACCTTTTGGTCTTGCAGCCGCTGCAGCCTAACACCGCACCGTACTACTTCAACCTCGATACCACCGCCTTCGATCAGCTGCGCCGTCAGACGCAATTTCGTTGGGCCGCTCAGGAGCGCTTGAGCCGTCAGAGTGCTCAGCAGGCGGTCAGCCTGGGCGATGAAAGCATCAGCATTCGTGGCGCGATTTTCCCTGGCTTCAAGGGCGGTCTGGGCCAGTTGCAGGCACTGCGCAGCATCGGCCGCCAACTGCTGCCCCTGTCGCTTACCACAGGCTACGGCGAAGTGCTCGGCATCTGGTGCCTGACCCGCATCGAAGAGGAACAAGGCGCTTTGCTGGCCGGTGGTATCCCCCGAAAGCAAGGATTTTCACTGGAGTTCATCAGCTATGGACAAGACCTGCAAAACCTCTGAGGGCGACCTGCTCGATACCCTTTGTCAGCACTTCTACGGGCATCTGGACGGCAGCGTCGAGGCCGTTCTACAAGCCAATCAGGGGTTGGCTGAACAGGCCCAGCCGTTTCGCAGTGGGGTCATGATCCGCTTGCCGCCGTTGACACCAGCGCCGGCCAAAGTCGTTCAGCTGTGGGACTGATGCCATGCAACCGAAATTTCGTATTCAGGCCGACGGCAAGGACATCACCGCGCTGATCAACGACCGCCTACTGTTGCTGCGTACCATCGACAAACCGGGCATGGAATCGGACGACTTCGAGCTGCGCATCGACGCCCGCGAAGGTGTCGTGGCGTTGCCAGCGCGTGGTGCGCTGCTCGAAGTGCACCTGGGTTACGCCGGCCAACCGCTGACCCGGCTGGGGCGTTACACCGTCGATGAGGTTGAGTTGTCCGGCCCTCCCGATACCCTGGTGATTCGCGGCAAGGCCAGTGACCTGCGTGGCACAGGCAGGACCATCCGCAGTGGGAGCTGGGAGGCGGTGCCCCTGCAGCGCATCGTTGCCGACATTGGCGCGCGCAACGGCTGGCAGACGGTGTGCCCGGTTCTGGTGAAGGTGCCCAGGGTCGATCAGTACAACGAGTCGGATTTCAATTTCATCACGCGCCTGGCCCGCCAGTATGACTGCACGGCCAAACTCGGCGATGGCCAACTGCTGGTGCTGCCGCGTCAGGCTGGGCTAAGCGCCTCAGGTAAGCCTCTGGGCGTGGTTGGCATTGCCCGCAGCGAGGTCAGTCAGTGGCATTTTCGCTTGGACGACAAAGCCGCCCGCAAGGCGGTGCGCACCCGTTACCAGGACACCAGCACTGGGGCATCGCAGACTATCGAAATGGTCAACGAGCAGGCTACCGAAGGCGGCCGGCCGGAGCACACCGACCGGCACCTCTACCCCAATCGCGCGGCTGCCGAACAGGCTGGGCGTGCTCGCCTGGCCAGTTTCAACCGCGAAACCGCTCAGGTTCGCCTGGACCTACCGGGCCGTACCGACCTGTTCGCCGAGCGCAGTGTCGAGCTGCAGGGTTTTGCCGATGGCCTTGATGGGCCTTATCAACTCGATGCTGTGGAGCAGGTGTTCAGCGCTTCGGGTTGGCGCACCACCGTGCAGGGCAATGGCGGTAAGGCGGGCAAGGTCAACACCAAAGGACCTGCGCCCCGCCGTCAGGCCGCGCTCAAGGCTTGAACGATGATACAAGGAGTGTCAGACATGCTCACCGAAACGCAATTGTTGCAGATTCTGCCGAACGCCCGCCCTGTTGCGGGCGTTTTTCTTGCGGCACTCAATATCACCCTGCCACGCTGGGAGATCGACAATCCTATGCGCGTGGCGGCTTTCCTCGCCCAGGTTGGCCATGAGTCCGGCCAGTTCCGCTATGTGAAGGAACTGGGCAACGACCGCTACCTTGCGCGCTATGACACCGGCTGCCTGGCCTTGCGCCTGGGCAACACACCGCAGGCCGATGGCGACGGCCAGTTGTATTGCGGGCGCGGCCTGATCCAAGTGACCGGGCGTAACAACTACCAGGCTTGCAGCCGTGCGCTGTTCGGCGACGAGCGCCTGCTGGTGCAACCGCAGTTGCTCGAGCAGCCGCGCTGGGCCTGCGAATCGGCGGCATGGTTCTGGCACTCCAGAGGGCTCAATACCCTGGCCGATCGCGGCGAGTTCAACCGCATCACGCGGCACATCAACGGTGGGCTCAATGGGTTGCAGGCCCGGCTGAAGCTCTGGGCGCGTGCACGTGAGGTGCTGTGTTGAGCCGTGTGCAGTTGGGGCTTGGCACGCTGCTGCTGGCGCTGGCTGCCGTGCTGGCCTGGCAGGTGCAAGGCTGGCGCTACGGGCGGCAATTGGCACAGTTGGAGCAAGCTCGGGCCAGCGCCGAAACTGCCCGGCTGCTGGCTGAGCGCGAGCGGCGTCAGGCCCTGGAGCAGCGTCTGGCGGAAAGTGAAACCCGTCATTTCAAGGAGCTTGCCGATGCACAACATGCTCAGGCTCGCCTGCGTGACCGCCTTGCTACTGCCGATCTACGGCTGTCGGTCCTCGTCGAGCGCGACACCCTCTGCAGCCCAGTGCCCGCCGCCGCCAGCGCCGGCGGGGTGGATCATGCAACCGTACGCGCCGGACTTGAGCCGGCGCATGCTCGACGAATTATCGCCATCACCGACGAAGGCGACAGAGGACTGATCGCACTGCGTGCCTGTCAGGCGTATGTTCGTGCCTTGCGGCCCTGAGCCCTTGCCTGGCGCTATCAGGGTGGTAGGGTAGTGCGCAGCCTTGAAGGAGCTCGCCATGGACCCGATTACCGCCTTATCCAACCGCCTGGGCGAACATCTGCGCCTTTTGAATGCCCAAGTGACCACAGCCGAATCTTGCACTGGCGGCGGCATTGCCGAGGCCATAACCCGGGTGCCCGGCAGCTCGGGCTGGTTCGAAGCCGGCTACGTGACCTATTCCAATGCCCAGAAAACACGGCAGTTGGGCGTGCCCGAGGCGCTGTTCGCCCAGGTTGGTGCGGTCAGCCAGGAGGTAGTGGAAGCCATGGTTCGAGGTGCCCAGGCTGCCAGTGGTGCGCGGTTTGCGGTGGCGGTCAGCGGCGTGGCCGGGCCCGATGGCGGTTCGCCCGCTAAACCGGTGGGCACCGTCTGGATCGCCTGGGCCGATGGCAGCCAGGTCAATAGCGAGCGCCGGCACTTCAACGGTGACCGTGACGCCGTGCGCCGACAGACGGTGATCGCCGCGTTAGACGGCTTGTTACAGCTTGGTGCCGAGTAAATCGACGACAGGGGTTTGCTCGCGCGCTTGCCTGTGGAATAATACTGGCTACTTATACAGGTATTCCGGCCGTCAGGGCCAAGTCGAACACGTGAGGATTTCAATGGACGACAACAAGAAGCGCGCCTTGGCTGCGGCCCTGGGTCAAATCGAACGCCAATTCGGTAAGGGCGCAGTCATGCGCATGGGCGATCACGAACGTCAGGCCATCCCGGCGATCTCTACCGGCTCCCTGGGCCTGGATATCGCGCTCGGTATTGGCGGTCTGCCAAAAGGGCGTATCGTCGAAATCTATGGCCCGGAGTCTTCGGGTAAAACCACGCTGACCCTCTCGGTCATTGCTGAAGCCCAGAAAAACGGCGCTACCTGCGCATTCGTCGACGCCGAACACGCACTCGACCCCGAATACGCTGGCAAGCTGGGCGTCAACGTCGATGACCTTCTGGTTTCCCAGCCGGATACCGGCGAGCAGGCGCTGGAGATCACCGACATGCTGGTGCGCTCCAACGCGGTTGACGTGATCATCGTCGACTCCGTGGCTGCACTGGTGCCCAAGGCCGAGATCGAAGGCGAAATGGGTGATATGCACGTGGGGCTGCAGGCGCGCCTGATGTCCCAGGCGCTGCGCAAAATCACCGGTAACATCAAGAACGCCAACTGCCTGGTCATCTTCATCAACCAGATTCGTATGAAGATCGGTGTGATGTTCGGTAGCCCGGAAACCACCACCGGTGGTAACGCCCTTAAGTTCTACGCCTCCGTACGCTTGGACATCCGTCGTACCGGCGCGGTCAAGGAAGGCGACGAAGTGGTCGGCAGCGAAACCCGTGTCAAAATCGTCAAGAACAAGGTTTCGCCTCCGTTCCGTCAGGCCGAGTTCCAGATTCTGTACGGCAAAGGTATCTACCGTAACGGTGAGATTATCGACCTGGGTGTAGCTCAAGGCCTGGTCGAGAAGTCTGGCGCCTGGTACAGCTACCAAGGCAACAAAATTGGCCAGGGCAAAGCTAACGCCGCCAAGTACTTGCACGAAAACCCGGCTATTGGCACTGAAATCGAGCGTCAGATTCGCGAGAAGCTGCTGAACGCGGGCGCTGTTGCTGCTGCCGGCAAAGCTGCTGCCGTCGAAGCCGATGCCGACGACATGGCTGACGCCGACGCCGGTTACTGATAGCTGCTGGTATGTCCGCCGTGCTAGACACCCCCGTCGCCGTCAGGCGGACAGCCATGGACCTGCTCGCTCGTCGCGAGCATGGTCGCGTCGAGCTGACGCGCAAGCTGCGTCAACGCGGAGCGTCGGACGAGCTGATCGAGCCTGCGCTCGATCGGCTTGCCGAAGAAGGGCTGCTTAGCGAAGCCCGGTATCTAGAAAGTTTCATCCGTTACCGCTCCGGTGCTGGCTATGGCCCTGCGCGCATTCGCGAGGAATTGGGCCAGCGCGGCCTGAGTCGTAGCGATATCGAACAGGCACTGCGTGAAAGCGAAGTGGACTGGGCGAGGCTGTTGCGCGATACCTGGCAGCGCAAGTTTGCAGGGCAGCGTCCCCATGACCCTCGAAGTCGTGCCCAGCAAACTCGGTTTCTTGCCTACCGCGGGTTTCCCATGGATTTGATCGGCCGACTGCTCAGCGGTCGGGATTTGGACGACTATTAGGTCAGGCTTGTAACCCCCTAGGCGCTTCGCGCCGCGACTAGCTGACCTTCAACGCCTCCCGCGCCCGCTGGGTGGTATGCATCGGTTCTGGCTTGGCCCAGTTTTCTGGCAAGTTGATGAAATCCACCAGTTCCCTAAGGCGCCCTTGATCACGGCCATTGAACGCGAATGTCAGGCGTGTCAGGTGGGTGAAGTTGCCTATCTCGTTTTCGGCTCCGCTGTCGGCCTGTTGATGATACCGACCGCTCAGGCGCAAGTCGGCAAATCCCTCCTCGATGTCATGCAATGCGGCTTCGTTTAGCCGGTGATGCATGCGAATCACGAACTGATTTTTCAGCCAGCGGCTGGAGTGGTAGTTACTGTAGAACTGGTTGATTTCTTCAACGGCCTCGTCAGCGCTATGCACCAGGCGCACCAGCTTCAAGTCAGTGGGCAGGATATAGCGGTTCTCTTCGAGTTGATGGCTAATGAAATTCAGGCAGTCGCGCCAGAATGAGCCACCAGGGGAGTCCAGCAACACCACTGGCACCAGCGGGCTTTTGCCGGTTTGGATCAGAGTCAGTACCTCGAGTGCTTCATCCAGTGTGCCGAAGCCGCCGGGGCAGAGTACCAACGCGTCTGCTTCCTTGACGAAGAACAGTTTGCGGATGAAGAAAAAGTGGAACGGCAGCAGCTTATCGGTGCCATCAACCGTTGGGTTGGCATGCTGTTCGAAAGGTAGGGTGATGTTGAAGCCAAGACTGTGGTCACTGCCGGCGCCTTCGTGGGCCGCAGCCATGATGCCACCCCCTGCTCCGGTAATCACCATGAGGTTGGACCGGGCGAGGGTTGCTCCAAGCTCCCGGGCCAGTGCATACATGGGGTGTTCCACAGGCGTACGAGCAGAGCCGAACACGGTGACCTTGCGACGCCCGCGGTAGCGCTGAAGCATTCGGAACGAGTGGTCCAGTTCACGCAAAGCCTGCAGGGTGATCTTCGCGTTCCAGCGGTCAGCGTCGTCATGTGCCATGCGCAAGACCGTTAGCATCATGTCGCGGTAAAGGGGCAGGTTAGGGCTATTGGGGGCGACCAGTTGCAGTTGTTGGTCGATCGTACTCAAGTCGATGCCGTGTTCTCTGAAGTGATTGAACAGCAGCTCATTGGATTGGTAAGGCATTCAACATCTCCTTCTGCAGCAAAACCTCTGACCGGGCCGATGATCTGGCTCGGCCGCGACACTACGTGTGTCGCTGGCTGCCGTGACTCGAGTGTGCATCTCGAGCATTGCAGTGGGCCTTCAAGGCCGTGATGCAGGCTGTTTTGATTTTTCAGGGGCTTCGCTATCAATCTAGACCGTTGCGCTTCATCGCGCCGGGCCGAATGACTTGGCCACTCGTCGGCCCGCAACCATGGGCACGGAGGGTTTGGTTAACTGGAGAAGCGAAAGGGGTCGATGCGGGAGGTGGCGGTATGCATCGCTTGGTCATCGAAGTAGACCGGCAGCTCTATCAGCAGTTGGAAAATGCCGCTCAGGCACACCATGTAAGCCTGGAAGTTGAATGCCGCCGGAGGTTGGCAGCGCTGGAGTGCCAGTCACGTTATGTGCAGGCCGTGCTGGCAGAGATGCGCGCCGAGGAAGAGCCGCAGCGCGCGGCAGGGGAGCAGGCGACCTAGCTACTTCTTTTTGTTGCCAGCGGTGCAACTGGCAGCATCGAAGGCCTGGTCCATGACCGGTTGATTGGTCTTGTATACGCTGAACCGGTAGACCATCACCGCACCTTTGGACATCAGGTTACGGAACCCACTATTGCGGCAGACGCTATCGCCCAGCTGGCTACGCACTTGCGCAGGGTTTTCCTGCATACGCGCGGCATGCTCGGGGCGCACGCTCAGGTGGTTGACCAGCGCCTTGCCTTCAACGGTGTAGCCCTGGTCGAGGATGTCTTCATTGATGGCGCGGGGAGTGCCGACACTGCTTTGGGTGGCCACCTTCTGCAGCAGCTTGTTGAGCTCGAACTCCTGCTTGGAGGCGGCCTGGGCTACCAGTGGCAGGGTCAGCAACAGGCTCAGGGCCGGGACGATAAAACGCAGCATGAATCTCTCCTGGTTCGATAACTGGCGCTTTGACATGCGCCGGCGGCGGGCGTTCCATGAAAGGCGCTGCATCGCAGGCACGTCCAGGTTGGCCAATGACGCCGATTATAGGGGTACGCCCCCCTCGCTGCACGGCCAAATGACGCGGGCTCTGCTAGACTAGCGCTTTGCTTTTGCCGAGTTACCCCCGTGTTCAGTCACCATCCCGTCACCGGTTCGCGAGCATGAGCCATGCAGTAGCACGCTTGCGTGCCGAGCGCCTGGCGCGTAGCAACAAGCCTTTCATCGCCCGTGGGTCGCGCGCCGAGCGTTGCCCCGATTGCCGGGTGATCGCCACCCATTGCTTATGCGCCTGGAAGCCCAAGGTGCAGGCCGACTCAGGCGTGTGCTTGATCATGCATGACACCGAGCCATTGAAACCGACCAACACCGGCTGGTTGATCGCTGACCTGATCGAGGACACCTGCGCCTTCGGCTGGTCGCGCACTTCGGTGGATGACCGCCTCTTGGCGCTGCTCGACGACCCGCAATGGCAGCCTTTTATCGTCTTCCCCGGCGAGTTCGTTGCCCAGCAGCGGGTGGTGAGCGAGGTGGTAGGTGAACCGGGCAAGCGCCCGTTGTTCATCCTGCTCGATGCCACTTGGACCGAAGCTCGCAAGATGTTCCGCAAGAGCCCGTATCTTGATCGGTTTCCGGTTCTGAGCCTGCAAGCCGAGCAGATGTCACGCTATCGCCTACGTCGGTCCAAACGCGATGACCATTTCTGCACTGCCGAGGTCGCTGCAATGTGCCTGGACCTGGCCGGGGACACTCAGGCTTCGCAGGTACTGGATGCTTATTTGGACGTATTCAGCCTGCATTACCTGAGCGGCAAGCGGCGGCTGCCGGTGGATGAACAGGACGACATCCACCAGCGTTTGCATACCTTCCTATAGTCCAAGGGGCATAGACCCTTATTTGGTACATAATGTTGGGGCTGGCAGCCAGGATGGGCAAGCAGGCAGGGGCGTGGGTATGCCCCCCGTGCTCGGTATCCCTGGCGCCGATTCCCCGCCAGGCGCTTCCCTACTCTATGCGCCTGGAACAGAACAGGATCCATAGATAGATGGCCACTTACGAAATCCTGATAGCCGATGACCACCCGCTGTTTCGTAGCGCTCTGCGCCAGGCCGTTACCCTTGGCCTGGGTGCGGACGTGCGCCTGGTTGAGGTGGCGAGCATCGCCGAACTGGAGACCCGCCTGAGCGAAAAAGCCGATTGGGACTTGGTGCTGCTCGACCTGAACATGCCGGGGGCCTATGGCTTCTCGGGGCTGGTGCTGCTACGTGGTCAGTATCCGCAAATTCCGGTGGTGATGGTTTCGGCTCAGGAGGAAGCCGCGGTTGTGGTGAAGTCCCGCGAGTTCGGTGCCAGCGGCTTCATTCCCAAGTCCAGTGGCCTGGAAGTCATTCAGGACGCTGTGAGGAAGGTGCTCGATGGCGAGGTCTGGTGGCCAGCGCAGGCTTTCGAGAAGGTCGATGTCTCGGCCGAAGCCAAGGCTGCCAGCGAAGGGCTGGCCAGCCTCACGCCACAGCAGTTTCGGGTGCTGACCATGGTCTGTGAAGGCTTGCTGAACAAGCAGATCGCCTACGAGCTGAGTGTGTCCGAAGCGACCATCAAGGCCCACGTCACGGCGATCTTCCGCAAGCTTGGGGTACGCACCCGAACCCAGGCCGCGCTGCTACTGCAACAACTTGAATCGGTTGCCAGCAGCTGAGCGCTTCAGTGTTCACGCTTTTTTGACCCCTGCCGCACTAGTCTGCGGCCTTTCTGCTGTGAAGTGACTCACATGACGCCATCGCCATTCAAAGGCCAGACCGGCCTGAAACGCATCTTCAACGCCGCCGGCTATTCGCTGGACGGCCTGCGCGCCGCCTTCAAGGGCGAGGCCGCGTTCCGCCAGTTGGTATTGCTCAATGTAGTGCTGATCCCAATCGCTTTCTGGCTGCCGGTCAGCCGTGCAGAGCGGGCGATCATGGTAGCCGTGTGCCTGCTTGGGCTGATTGTCGAGTTGTTCAACTCGGCAGTGGAGGCGGCCATCGATCGCATTTCGCTGGAGCGTCATCCCTTGTCGAAAAACGCCAAGGACATGGGTAGCGCAGCACAGTTGGTAGCCTTGACCATGGTTGCCCTGGTGTGGGGCGTGATTCTGCTTTAAGCAATCGCCGGTAGGACGATTTCGTCACTACGGGTGAAGCCGGCTGTGAAGTTGCGGCACAGATCCAGGAATTCACGCATCGCCGAAGTCTGGTACTTCTGTTTGTGCCAGATGAAGTAGAACTGGCGCATCAGGTCCAGCTCCGGGGTTTCCACAGGTACCAGGCTGCCGCGGCGGAATGCATCCCGCAGCGCCAGGCGCGAGATGCAGCCAATACCAAGGCCGGATTCCACGGCTCGCTTGATCGCCTCGGTGTGTTCCAGTTCCAAGCGGATGTTCAGGCTTGTGCGGTGATGTCGCATAGCCTGATCGAAGGTCAAGCGGGTGCCCGAGCCTTGCTCGCGCAATATCCAGGCCTCCTGCGAAAGGGTTTCGACATCGGCGTGCCCGGCTTTGGCAAGGGGGTGATGCGGTGCGCAGAACACCACCAGTTCGTCCTCTACCCAGGGCTGCACTTCCAGGTCCGGGTGGTTGCAGTCGCCTTCGATAAGACCCAGGTCAATTTCGTATTGCGCCACTTGGTGCACGATGTGCGCGGTGTTCTGGACATGCAACTTCACCTGGCTTTCCGGGTGAACCTGCATGAAGCTGCCGATCAGCAGCGTGGCCAGGTAATTGCCGATAGTCAGCGTGGCGCCAACTGCCAGTGAGCCGAAGCCGGACTTACCGTTGAGCAGGTCTTCGATCTCTTTGGCTTGGTCCAATAGGGCAACGGCTTGGGGCAGCAACTGGTGGCCAAGGGCATTGAGGGCCAGACGCTTGCCGGCGCGGTCGAACAGTTGGCAACTCGACTGACGTTCCAGCTCGGTGATGGATGTGCTGGCCGCAGACTGCGAAAGCGATAGCACGCTCGCCGCCCGCGACACACTCTGGTGCTGGGCGACGGCGACGAATACCTGTAGCTGGCGTAGAGTAAATCGCATATCGATATAACCGATAACACATATCTTGATAATTCAGTTAACAGATATTGTGGCTGCCCCTAAACTATCGCGCAACTGCGCGTCTTACGCGCTGCGTTTTTCTTCAGGAGCCCTTTAAATGAGCAACATGAACCACGAACGTGTCCTCAGTGTGCATCACTGGAACGACACCCTGTTCAGCTTCAAGTGCACCCGCGACCCGGGCCTGCGCTTCGAGAACGGTCAGTTCGTGATGATCGGCCTGCAACAAGACAACGGCCGTCCGCTCATGCGCGCCTACTCCATCGCTTCGCCGAACTGGGAAGAGCACCTGGAGTTCTTCAGCATCAAGGTCCCGGACGGCCCGCTGACCTCGCAGCTGCAGCACCTGAAGGAAGGCGATGAGATCATCATCAGCAAGAAGCCTACAGGTACCCTGGTACTCGACGACCTCAAGCCGGGCAAGCACCTGTACCTGCTCAGCACTGGCACTGGCCTTGCGCCGTTCATGAGTGTCATTCAGGACCCGGAAACCTACGAGCGCTTCGAAAAGGTGATCCTGGTTCACGGTGTTCGCTACGTCAACGAAGTGGCCTACCGCGAGTTCATCACCGAACACCTGCCGCAGAACGAATTCTTCGGCGAGTCGGTGCGTGAAAAACTGATCTACTACCCCACCGTGACCCGCGAACCCTTCGAGAATCAGGGCCGTCTGACTGACCTGATGCGCAGTGGCAAGCTGTTCAGCGACATCGGCCTGCCGCCGATCAACCCAGAAGACGACCGCGCCATGATCTGCGGCAGCCCGAGCATGCTCGACGAGACCAGCGAAGTGCTCGACAGCTTCGGCCTGAAGGTTTCGCCGCGTATGCGTGAGCCTGGCGACTACCTGATCGAGCGCGCCTTCGTCGAGAAATAAGACATATGTCGCATCGAAAAAACGCAGACCCAGGTCTGCGTTTTTTTATTGGTGCAAGGCGGTGAGCTCAACCTTCCTTGACGACCTCCAGCACCTGTATGTGGCCTGGCTGGGGATAGTGCCAGCGCACCTGCACGTCCCAGAACTTCACCCCGTACACCCGCTCAGGCGGTGGCACCTGATAGGCGGGGCGGGGGTCCTGTGCCAGGCACTGCTCGATCAGCTCCATCAGCGGCTGGCCAAGGCGTTGCCCATGTGCATGGGCCTGGGGTAGGGCACCGTCGTTCCAGCTGACTTCGATGGCCGCAGGTGGCTCGCTGGCCATCAGGTTGCTCGCGCCGGCAACACTGTCGGCATAAGGTACATAGGGCTTGATATCCAGTACCGGAGTACCGTCCAGTAGGTCGATCCCGGATAACAGCAGCCGCCCTGGTTCCACGGCTTCCAAGCGCACCACCGATTGGCCGATACCATTGGGGCGGTGGGTGGCGCGGGTGGCGAATACGCCCATCGTCTTGTTACCGCCCAGGCGCGGTGGCCGAACCTTCAGGCGGGGCTTGTCTTCCAGTGCCTGGTGGAACAGGAACAGCAACCACACATGGCTGACCTGCTCCAGCCCAGCCACCGCATCGCCCTGATCGAACGGCGGCAGCAATTCCAGCACCCCGCGGGCGGCTGGCGCCAGCTGGGGCTGACGTGGGATGGCGAACTTCTCCTTGAAGCAGGAATGAACGATGCCGACCGGCTCAACGGTGTGCTGCATGGTCACTCAGCCGCGCACGCGAAGGGTCAGGCCCTTGAGGAAGTTACGCAGCAATTGGTCGCCACATGGGCGATAGTTGTCATGCCCGACCTTACGGAACAAGGCGCTCAGTTCCGGCTTGGACACCGGGAAGTTGACCGACTTGAGGATCGAGTGCAAGTCCTCTTCCTTGAGCTCGAAGGCCACCCGCAGCTTTTTCAGGATGGTGTTGTTGGTCACCGGCAGCTCGACCGGCTGCGGTGGGCGGCTATCGTCCTTGCCACGGCGGTGGATCACCAAACCGTCAAGAAAGTGTGCCATGACCCGCTCCGGGCAACGCACGAAGCCGGCTTCGTCTTCTTTCTTGAGGTAGGTTGCAAGCACGATCGGGTTAACTTCGAGGCCGGACAGCGCGATGATTTCGGCCATCTTGGCGTCGTTCACCTTCAGCATGTAGCGCAGGCTGCGCAGGACATCGTTGTGGTTCATTGCTGAAAAATCCTGTTCAGTAGCCACGCCGGGGCGTGGCGTATTGCTTAAAAACGTTCGGTGGCCGCCAGGTAGCGCCACTGCCCAACGGGCAGTTTGCCCATCGACACACCCCCCAAGCGAATGCGGCGCATGCCTAGCACTTCCAGGCGCAGGTAAGCGCACAATTCGGCGATCTGCCCAGGTTGCGGGTTTTTAACAACCAGGCGCAGATGGGTCTCGTTCTGCCAACTGGCCTTGGCCTTGGGCAGCTCGCGGTCATTGCGCGTGGCGCCGCGCGCCAGGCGCTCCAAGGCTTGAGCAGTGGTCTGGCCGCGAACTTCGATGATGTATTCCTGCTCCATGCGGCGCAGGTCGGCGTCGATCTTGCGAGTCACTCGCCAGTCTTGGGTGAACACCTGCAGGCCGCTGGCGCCACATTCCAGCGGCGCCAGGCAGGACAGCCGAGCAAAGTGGCCGTGCAGGGGGCGTACACCCTCGCGGTGAGCCTCGCTGAGGTTGCCCATGTTGAGGTGGGTGCGGGTTGTCTCGCTGTCAGCACCGGCCGCCTGATGCGCCAGCAGGGTGACAGGGTCCAGTGCTTCGGCGCGTGCTCCGGGCAGCAGCTCGACCTGTTGAGCGTCGACTTTGAACTGAGGCTGCTCTACTACCACGCCATCGACCGCGACCCAGCCGCCTTCGATGTACAACTCGGCCTCGCGGCGTGAGCAACCAAGCTGCTCGATGAGGCGTTTGGACAGGCGGACGGGTTCGGACATGGGGGCATTCGCAAGGCAGGGAAAGGCCACCATTGTACCTGCCTGTACGCCGTTGATGATGGGAATCTCTGCCGAATCGGCCATATTGGGCGCACGGCACGACATTTTCAGACGCGACCTCAACGCGCTGTAGGAATAAGCCTCATGTGGAGTAGGGGATATGGCTGCCCCAGGCCATCCGTTTCCGAGCGACCGACCACTTCAAAGCCTTCGTGCAAATAAAACCCAAGGGCTTGGGTGTTCTGCTCGTTGACATCCAGACGCTCGGCATTCAGTTCGCCAACCGCATAGCGCAGTAGCCGCCTGCCAACACCCATGCCGCGACAATCGGGTGCCACGAACAGCATGTGTACGCATCCGTTGGCGACACCTGCAAAACCGTGGATGCGCTGGCGATCCCTGCAACAGACCAGCATTACCGCGTCCAGGTAACGGCGCAGAACGTGCTCGCGCAATAGCAGAATGTAGGCGTCGGGCAAGAAGTCATGGGTGGCGCGTACCGAGTCCTCCCAAAGCTGCACCAGCTTCTCGTAGTCGCCGTAACCAGGCGTTTGCAGCGTCAGCATCGAAGCCATGGCGGTGATTCTCCCAAGGGGTAGAAGAACCATAGCAGGCGTGCTGCCGAACGGCTTATGACAGGCGCTGCAACGAGAACAAAAAAGCCCCTGCCGGTTGTTCCCGAAGCTGGGAAGCCGGCAGGGGCTTATCACGCAGCGCCGGGGTTAAACCGGCTCGGCCCACATGTCGTACTCATCGGCATCCACCACACGGCAACGGACTTTGTCGCCAGGCTTGAAGCCGTGGTCACCGTCGATGAACACACTGCCATCGATCTCAGGTGCGTCGAAGAAACTGCGGCCGACCGACCCCTGCTCTTCGACTTCGTCGATCAGCACTTCGATTTCCTTGCCGATGCGCAGTTGCAGGCGGGCAGCACTGATGGCCTGCTGATGGGCCATGAAACGGTCCCAACGCTCCTGCTTGACCTCATCCGGTACTTCTTCAAGGCCCAAGTCATTGGCCGGGGCGCCTTCAACGGGCGAGTACTGGAAGCAGCCCACACGATCGAGCTGCGCTTCGGTAAGCCAGTCCAGCAGGTATTGGAAGTCTTCTTCGGTCTCGCCCGGGAAGCCGACGATGAATGTCGAGCGGATCACCAGCTCAGGGCATTGCTCGCGCCAGTTCTTGATGCGGGCCAGGGTCCGGTCTTCGAAGGCCGGGCGCTTCATCGACTTGAGCACCTTGGGGCTGGCATGCTGGAACGGGATGTCCAGGTACGGCAGGATCTTGCCGGCGGCCATCAGTGGGATTACGTCGTCGACGTTCGGGTATGGGTACACATAGTGCAAACGCACCCAGGCGCCCAGGCTGCTCAGCGCTTCGCACAGTTCGAGCATACGGGTCTTGACCGGCCGACCGTTCCAGAAGTCAGTCTTGTACTTGACGTCCACGCCGTAGGCGCTGGTGTCCTGGGAAATTACCAGGATCTCCTTGACGCCGGCCTTGACCAGGCGTTCCGCCTCGCTCAACACCTCGCCAACCGGACGGCTGACCAGCTTGCCACGCATCGACGGGATGATGCAGAAGCTGCAGCTGTGATTGCAGCCTTCGGAAATCTTCAGGTAGGCGTAGTGGCGCGGGGTCAGCTTGACACCTTGGGGCGGCACCAGGTCGATCAGCGGGTTGTGGTCCTGGCGTGGCGGCACGACTTCGTGCACGGCGCTGACCACCTGCTCGTACTGTTGCGGGCCAGTCACCGACAGCACGCTTGGGTGCACATCACGGATACTGCCCTCTTCGACACCCATGCAACCGGTGACGATGACCTTGCCGTTCTCCTTGATCGCTTCACCGATCACTTCAAGGGACTCGGCCTTGGCGCTGTCGATGAAGCCGCAAGTGTTGACCACCACTACATCGGCGTCCTCATAGGTAGGTACGACTTCATAGCCTTCCATGCGCAGCTGGGTCAGGATGCGCTCGGAATCTACCAGGGCCTTGGGGCAGCCCAGGCTGACGAAACCAACCTTGGGGGTGGCGAGAGTGGTGGACATGACTAACCTCGGTATTGAATGCCGTGCGCCCGGCCGTAGCCGGGTGCGAGCTTGACGGGCGCTTTTGGCGCCTCTGATCAAAAAGTGCGCAATTCTAGCGAGCGTACGGTCGCTTGACCAGCAGAAATACGACGAACGCTGCGCTATGCTTCGCGCCAGTGCGTCGTGGCAATTGCATGCCCCTGACGCACCTGTGAATTCTACCGGTCTAGATGGCCATGTGCGGGAGTGTTCGATGGTTCAGGCAAGCAGTCACGCCGAAGGCGGGCACGCGGGCGAGCAAGGCGCGACGAGGTCTTTGGGCCTGCTGGTAGCGGCTGTTGGGGTTGTCTATGGCGACATCGGTACCAGCCCGTTGTATACCCTGAAGGAGGTTTTCACCGGCGGTTACGGGGTGCCGGTCAACCATGATGGTGTACTTGGGATCCTCTCGCTGATCCTCTGGTCATTGCTGTGGGTGGTGTCGTTCAAATACGTGATGTTCATCCTGCGCGCCGACAACCAGGGCGAGGGCGGTACCATGGCGTTGACCGCGCTGGCACGCCGGGCCACGGCGGCCTACCCGCGCCTGCGCACGCTGATGGTGGTCTGCGGGCTGATCGGCGCTTCGTTGTTCTACGGTGACAGCATGATTACCCCGGCGGTGTCGGTGTTGTCGGCGGTGGAAGGTATGGGCCTGGCGTTCGACGGTATCGACCACTGGGTGGTGCCCATTTCGCTGGTAGTGCTGGTGGCGTTGTTTCTGGTGCAAAAACACGGCACGGACAAGATCGGCAAGCTGTTCGGGCCGATCATGGTGGTCTGGTTCCTGGCGCTGGCGGCATTGGGCGTGCTTGGCATCTCGCAGAGCCCCGAAGTGCTCAAGGCATTCAACCCTGCCTGGGCGGTAAACTTCTTCCTCGTCCACCCTGGCATGGGCGTGGCCATTCTCGGTGCCGTGGTGCTGGCGCTGACCGGAGCCGAAGCGCTGTATGCCGACATGGGCCATTTCGGCCGCAAGCCGATCGCTCGCGCCTGGTTCGCGCTGGTGCTGCCGGCGCTGGTGCTCAACTACTTCGGCCAAGGCGCGCTATTGCTGCAAAACCCCGAGGCTGCTCGCAATCCCTTCTATCTGCTTGCGCCCGGCTGGGCACTGCTGCCAATGGTCGGGCTGGCTACCCTGGCCACGGTGATCGCTTCGCAGGCGGTCATCTCCGGGGCCTTCTCCCTGACCCGCCAAGCCATTCAACTTGGTTATATCCCGCGCATGCAGATCCAGCACACCTCTAGCCAGGAGCAAGGGCAGATCTACATCGGCGCGGTGAACTGGACATTGATGGTCGGCGTAGTCCTGCTGGTGATCGGATTCGAGTCTTCCGGCGCTTTGGCGGCGGCTTACGGGGTGGCTGTGACAGGGACCATGCTGATGACCACCATTCTGGTGTCGGCGGTGATGCTGCTACTGTGGAAATGGCCACCGGTGCTAGCGGTACCGATCCTGGTGGGCTTCCTCTTGGTCGATGGGCTGTTCTTCGCCGCCAACGTGCCGAAGATCGTCCAGGGTGGCGCCTTCCCCGTGTTGGCAGGCGGTGTGCTGTACCTGTTGATGAGCACCTGGAAGCGCGGCAAGCAGATCCTGGTAGAGCGTATCGATGAGGGCGGGCTGCCGCTGCCTATCTTCATCAGCAGTATCCGCGTGCAACCGCCACACCGGGTCGAAGGCACGGCAGTGTTCCTCACTGCGCGGGCTGATGCGGTGCCCCATGCGCTGCTGCACAACATGCTGCACAACCAGGTGCTGCACAGCCAAGTGGTATTGCTGACGGTGGTCAGCGAGGATCGACCGCGGGTGCCGGAGCAGGAGCGGTTCGAAGTCGATGCCTATGGCGATGGCTTCTTCCGCGTGCTGTTGCACTTCGGCTTCATGGATGAACCAGACGTACCGGCGGCCCTGAAGCTGTGCCACTTGGACGACCTGGACTTCAGCCCAATGCGCACCACGTACTTCCTTAGCCGGGAAACCGTGATCGCTTCACGCCTCGAAGGAATGTCACGCTGGCGGGGTAACCTGTTCGCGTTCCTGCTGAAGAATGCCAACGGTAACCTGCGCTTCTTCAACCTGCCGCTGAACCGGGTGATCGAGCTGGGCACCCAGGTAGAGATATGAGTGGGCGGGGCCGCCTGGCGGCCCCGCCTTTTTCAGTTCTGTGCAGCCACGCTGGACTTGCCTTGGCGGGTTTCGATTTCGTCGATCAGGCGCTTGGCGAGCGCGGGGTAGTTTTCGTCGAAGTGGTGGCCGCCTGGCAGCTTCATGCGCTCACCGACTGCAGTTTTGTCGGTGCAGCCACTTTCGTCGGTTTCTTCCACGCCGTACACGCAGACCACCTTGGCCGCGGGCAGTTTGGCCATTTCCGGCCCGGTAGGCGCTTCCTGGCCTTCCTTGCCTAGCCAGCCCTCAACTTCGATCTCGAAGCTGCCGCTGCGCGCGAAGGCCAGCAGCATCACTGCATCGATACGCTGCTGATCCTCTACCGGCAGGCGGTTGTAGATGGCCGGCAATACATCGGCGCCAAACGAGTAACCCGTCAGCACGAAACGCTTGGTGCCCCACTTCTGGCGATAGTGCTGCATCAGCTCCGACAGGTCGGCGGCGCTTTGCTCTGGAGTCTTGTGCTGCCAGTAATAGCGCAAGGTGTCGATGCCGACCACGGGATACCCGAGCTTGGCCATTTCGCCTGCCACGTCGCGGTCCAGGTCACGCCAGCCGCCGTCGCCAGACAGGAACAGGGTGACGGTATCGGTGGTCTGGCCGGCTGGGACTTCTACTACCGGAATGGCCAGGGCGTTGCCGTCGCGGCCCACCAAGGCTTGGGTCAGCTGGGCCTTGAGCACTTGGGGCAGGTGGATGTCGTAGTCGCTGATGCTGGTTTCGGCGTTGGCCTGATCGCGTACGAAGGCGGCGCTGGCGTCGTCCGGGTTGTCGTTCCAGGCCACGTTCCAGTGGCCGTGGGGGGCCGACTTCGGCAGCTCGACCTTGCAGCCAGGCTGCTCCAGGGTGAAGTCCACCGAAACCGCCCGCGCCTTGTCATCGGTTTGGCTGGCCAGCCAGCGCCATGCCTGGGCAGCCCCTGGGCCAATGCCGGCGACCAGCGTCGGTTTGTCAGCGAGTTGGGTCATTGCCTGATCCATCACCGCTTGTTGCTTGGCGCAGTCATTGGGCGGCAGAACCACCTGAACCAGCTGCGCCTCGGCCGCTTGGCTGAGGTCGAGCAACTGCTTGTCGGTCAGGGCCTGGTCCTGGGGCACGCCAATGGCGACCCGGGCCTTGGCGTGAACGCCCGGAGTGACCCGGGTGATGCGGGTGTCGTTGAGGGTCAGTTGCTCCAGCCTAGCCTCGGGGGCAGGGCGGGTCCACAACCAGAAGCCCGCTGCGCCGCCCAGTACGGCCAGCAAAAGAGGAATCAGTACGTAAAGCCAATAGCGTCGGATCATCAGCGTTTCACCAATCCAGTCAGGCCGCCAGCAATCAGGGCGGCAGTATCGGCCAGTGCTACCAGCGGGTCGAGCCCGGCCGGCACGGCCATGTAACGAGGTTCCCAGTCCGGCTGGAACTTGTCCTTGAAGCGCCGCAGGCCTTGGAAGTTGTAGAGCTGTTCACCACGGCGGAACACCATCGAGCCCAGACGCTGGGTCAAGGGCGCGCCACGCCGTGGCTGCAAGCCTGAAAGCGGGACCATGCCCAGGCTGAAACGGCCGTAATCATGGCTTTTGTAATGCAGGATCAGGCCAATCATCATGAACTCCATGGTCAGCTTCGGCGCCTCGGGGTGAGCGCGCATCAGGTCGAGGCTGGCCAGTTCGTTGCTGTGGGTTTCCAGCAGGTTGGCAAATGCCACTGGCCGGCCTTGGAAACGAATCAGAGCGATACGGAAGTGCTGCAGATACTCAGGGCTGAAGCGCCCTAGCGAGAACCCTTTTTCGCGTACGTTCTTGCCACTTAGCCAGGCGTCGGAGATTTCCTTGAGCTCGGCCAGCGGCGCCTGGCCGGGTTCGTGGATTTCCAGGCTTAGGCCATCGCGCCCACCACGGTTCCAGGTGTAGCGCAGGTCCTTCATCTCTTTACCCTTGGCTTCGAGATCGAAGCGGCGCAGGTCGACCCGCGCTTCTTCGCCCAGCTTCAGGGCCGTCAAGCCGATATCCATGTAGAACGGCAGGTTTTCCGCACGCACCTGGTAGAACACCGGGCGGGCGTGGTGAAGGTCGCACAGGTCGCGGAACTGCCAGATCATCTCGGCGCGTTCCTGGGCCGGGCCGATCGGGTCGTACAGTGCCACCAGGCTGCGGCCGCGACGGGCGTACATCAGGAAGGCATTGTCGTTGGGGTGGAAAAGCAACGCCTTGTCGCCGGTCAACGCCAGACCGCCGTCGGGTTGGTCGGACGCCTGCAGGATGCGGTTGGCACGCTGCAATTCGGCTTCATCTGGCAGGTGAATGACCGGGCGTGCGGTGCGCAGCAGCCAGGTGAGGGCGACGATCACCAGCAGTACTGCGCTACCCAGTGCAGCACGCAGACCCCGCGGGGCATCGGCGTCCAGGGTGAATTGCCACCAGAGCTTGTGGGTGTAGGGCACGTCCTGATAGGCGAACAGCAACAGCCATACCGACGCGCCTACCACGCAAGCGCTGGCCACCAGGTAAACCGGTGAGAACGGCAGCTCGAGCAGCCGGCTCGGCCGATAGAACGAGCGGCGGAAAACGGCCAGCAGCGCGGCGGTGAAGGTCAGCAGGCTGGCCTCCTCCCAGTCGAAGCCTTTGAGCAGCGAGAGCAGTGCGCCAACCAACAACAGCACGGTAGTCAGCAGCCAAGCCGCAGACAGCCTACGGCGCAGGCCTTGAGCCAGTAACAGGCAGAGCACGCCAATCAGGCTGGCGCCAAAGTGCGATGCATCGATCAGCCGGTGTGGTACCAGAAAACCCATGTGTTCTAGGCGCGTGTCGATCTCTGGCGTGGCGCCGGAGAACAGCAGCACCACGCCCGAGAGGAACACCAGGATCGCCAGAATCGGCGCACCCAGCCCCGAGGCCGCCTTGATGGCTTGCTGGGCGTAAAGCAGGCGGCGCGCCTCGTTGGCCAGCAGCAACACGCAGGCCAGCAACAGGGGCAGTACCACGTAGATCAACCGGTACAGAAGCAGGGCCGCCGCCAGCGGCGCGGCACCCAGTTGGTCGGCGAAAGCCGCCAGCAGGATCGCCTCAAATACACCCACGCCACCGGGTACATGGCTCAGCACCCCAGCGGCGAGGGCCAGCAGGTAAACCAGTACGAAGGCACCGAAGGGCGGGGCCTCAGGCAGCAGCAGGTAGAGCACGGTCGCGGCAGCAGCGACGTCGAGTGCGGTGATCAGCAACTGCAAGGCGGCCAAGCGGCCACCAGGCAGGCGCAGGGTGCGGCGGCCCAGTTGTACCAGCAGATTGTCGGCCAGCGGTTGCTCCGGCAGGCGTCGGCGGTAGAGCCCGATCACCAGTATGGCGCTCAGAGCCAATACAGCGATGGCGATGCCGGCCAGCACTGTTGTAGGCAAGCGCAGTGCAGCTGACGCTGCGGGAAGGTTGCTCAAGGTGGCCAGTGCAGCCAGAGGTGGCAGCGCCGTACCCAAGGAAAGGCTTGCAAACACGGTCATGCGGGCGACTTCGGCCGCACCCAGACCCTGGCGTGCATACAGGCGGTAGCGCACAGAGCCGCCCGATAGCATCGACAACCCGATCGCGTTACCGATGGCAAAGGCGCTGAAGCCGCCCATCACCAGCGTCCTGGCGGGTAACTTGACGGCTGCGTAACGGCTAGCCGACCACTCGTAACCCAGCAGGATCAAGAAACCCGCCACCGTTGCCAGCAGCGCACCGGTCAGTGACTTTGCCGGGACCTCCAGCATGGCATCGTGCAAGGCATAGATATCCAGTTCACTCAGCAGATGCCGGCATGCGATCAGCGCCATGGCAAACAGCAGCAAGGTCACGGCCAGGCCGATTGGCTGACGGTACCGGCTCACGCGTTCCAGCCAGGGCAAGCGCTGAGCAGCAGTGGGCAGTGCTGCGGCCAGAGGCACTTCAGGTTCAGGGGTGTGCGATGTCATGAGATGCCTCGGGCGTGGTGCGCGAGGACGGGGAGAGCTGCGGCCAAGTGAAAGTCCCTTTGGTAAACGTATCCGGATATTACTCCGGACAACGTTACTTTCAGTCGTCCGGCAGCGTTAAAGATAGTTCATCCACACGTCGTCATCTCAAACGCGCTGCTTTGACGGTGTTGGAAGTTTTTTCGGGTGACTGAACGCAACGAACCCCGCGCTGTTTTTACACAGGCGGGGTTCGTTCTGACGAATATGGTTGCGGGAGCCGGATTTGAACCGACGACCTTCGGGTTATGAGCCCGACGAGCTACCAGGCTGCTCCATCCCGCGTCAGAGGTGCGCATTGTATAGAGTAGGGCATGTAAGTCAAGCACTTACTCCCATCTGGTTTACTATGGTTGGTTTTGCTTTTCTTAGGCCAAAGAAAAAGGCCACTGCGTTAACAGTGGCCTTTTCTTGAATCTGGTTGCGGGAGCCGGATTTGAACCGACGACCTTCGGGTTATGAGCCCGACGAGCTACCAGGCTGCTCCATCCCGCGCCTGTGGAACCGAATTCTACAGTGATCGCCAAGTGTGTCAAGCGCTACTTGTTGATTTACCTTATGTTTTTACGCTGGGTAAAACACGGGCCAAAGAAAAAGGCCACTGCGTGAACAGTGGCCTTTTCTCGAATCTGGTTGCGGGAGCCGGATTTGAACCGACGACCTTCGGGTTATGAGCCCGACGAGCTACCAGGCTGCTCCATCCCGCGCCTGTGAGATCGAATTCTACGCAATTCCTGCCCCATGTCAACATATATCGTAAAAAATCCTTTTTCGTTCAAACTCTTAGCCGCGCTCATGGGCGGCGCAGACGTGGAGGGGCCGCAAAGCCGATACCTCGGGAGACTGTTTCACGGGTGTCGCTATGCGCTACTATCTGTATGAATTTACAGTGGTGGCTATCATCAATGTCCGTGCGCAAGATCATCCATATCGACTGCGATTGCTTTTACGCCGCGATCGAGATGCGTGACGACCCGCGCTTGGCCGGGCGGCCCATGGCGGTGGGTGGCTCGGCAGAGCGCCGTGGGGTGATTGCCACCTGCAATTATGAGGCCCGCGCCTACGGGGTGCGCTCTGCAATGTCGTCCCGGCATGCGCTGAAGCTTTGCCCTGACCTTGAAATCGTCAAGCCACGATTTGAGGCTTACCGGGAAGCCTCGCGGGAGATTCATGCCATTTTCCGTGACTACACCGAATTGATCGAGCCGCTGTCATTGGATGAGGCCTACCTGGACGTCAGTGAAAGTCAGTGGTACGCAGGCAGTGCCACACGAATCGCTGAGGACATTCGCCGACGGGTCGCCCGTACCCTACACATAACGGTCTCTGCGGGTGTCGCGCCTAACAAGTTTCTGGCCAAGATCGCCAGCGACTGGCGCAAGCCCAATGGGTTGTTCGTGATCACCCCCGACCAAGTCGAAGCCTTCGTAGCGGCCTTGCCGGTGGCCAAGCTACATGGTGTTGGCAAGGTCACCGCCGACAAGCTGAGCCGCCTGGGGATAGGCACCTGCCTTGATTTACGTGAATGGTCACGGTTGGCACTGGCCCGCGAGTTCGGCAGTTTTGGCGAGCGCCTTTGGGGGTTGGCCCGAGGGATTGATGAACGAGCCGTGCAAAACGATAGCCGCAGGCAGTCGGTGAGTGTCGAAAACACTTATGACAACGACCTACCGGACTTGGCCAGCTGCCTGGAGCGCTTGCCTGAACTGCTCGACAGCCTCAATGAGCGGATCGCCCGTATGGACAGCAGTTATCGGCCCGATAAACCCTTCGTCAAGGTCAAATTCCATGACTTCAGCCAGACGACGATGGAGCAGGCGGGGGCGGGCAGGGACTTGGAGAGTTACCGTAAATTGCTGGGGCAGGCTTTCGCCCGTGGTGGCAAGCCGGTGCGTTTACTGGGAGTAGGGGCCAGATTACGCGACCTGCGCGGTGCCCATGAACAATTGGAGCTGTTTCCCGTGTCTAGTCCTGAAATAGGTTTC